>CALLPU010000440.1 GCA_938016235.1 uncultured Granulosicoccus sp.
ACTATCCTCCGAAACGGCAATCGGTGCATCCACTATCGAGGACTTGTCCAGCGTTGCAACAGGCAAGTGGAGGGTCGCCTGAAAGCCCGATGGTGTGAATTCAACACTGGAAGAACCGTTCAACTCATAGGGTACCGCCTGGCGGATGAGCGTCGTTCCAAATCCGAGCGCAGCGGGCTCAACAACCGCAGGGCCACCCCGTTCAACCCAATCAATACTGATGCCATCGTGAGTAGGCGCGATATGGACATCAATGACGCCTTCATTATTAGACAGCGCTCCATATTTCACGGCATTGGTGGTCAGCTCGTGAATGACCAGCGCGAACAGTGGTGCAAGGTCTGCCCGGATATTGTAGTTTCCACCAGTAACAGTAAACCGATTATTCATATTGAACGGTTCGTTTTCCAACGCCAGAATTTGTCTGATAGGTACGGCTGACTGTGCCGAACCTGCCCCGATGTCATGAGCTGCAGCTAATGCCATGATTCGGGATTCCAGGGCTTGGCTATAGCTTTCCAACGAGCCTTTGTCTTTACGCGCACGCTGGGAAACTGACTTGACCAAAGCAAGAATGTTCCTCACGCGATGATTCAACTCGTTAATCATCAACGTTTGCTGTCGACTGAGGTCAGTCATGAATGCCTGACGCTCGGCAGCACTGAGCAACGGCCAGAGTTGCCCTGAGAGATACTGGTCTGCGTCGGACCAGGGTTTGCATCGTTGCTGCGCAGCTTCAAGATAGCGTGCAAAACTGCCTCTTGGTTGCAAGCGCTTGTTTCCCCTGACTGTCTCAATTGTTTTTTCAGGATTACCGGCCCACGAAATGTTCTGGATCAGCTCACGGCGAAAAAGTAACAGACAACGATCCTCGGATTTTGACGTAGCCAAGACACCGCAGATGTCGCCCCATGCGTCGCGAAATTCAGACGGCTCAGATTTCATTGATTCGAGAACGACAGTGCCATGCTCTGCACAGCGAGCTTTTTTATCAGGTGCTCTATTGCTCCCTGTGAAGGAACATAACCCAAGGCATGATTTTGGGACCCGGTTGCAATCACCAGCCCGTCAACATCCAGCGTGCTACAGACAGTCGGCCCGACTACGCTCAACAGTTGCGCGATATTGGTTCCTTTCTCCAACTCGGCCTGTATATCGGTCTGCAACCGGTCAAGTTGGCGGGATAACGAGAGGGCTTCACGGTCTCGAAGTAAGCCCAGCTTCAGACAGAAGATAGGTAAAACACCGGTGGTGAGAATCTGTCGGATTTCGGAAGGTAGAAGCCTGGGTGATTCATGGTGAAACGAGATCATGCCCCACAGCACATCATCGATGACCACTGACAGTGTCATGGATGCTGAAGTACCCATGTTCCTCAGGTATTGCATGTGTAAAGGCGACGCCGCCCGGCACTGAGCCAGGGAAATATCCAGCGGAGGCAGTGTTGAATCTTGTGCTGTGATCTGCACAGGTTGATGATCCACGTCACAGATCAGACGCAGCTGAATACGCGCCATGATCGCACGCGCCTGTTCTGGAATATCCCAATGAGGAAACCTCAAACCAATGAACGGCTCCATCGTTGGCTTACAGGCTTCGGCATGCACCTCACCATTCCAATCCGCATCAAACTTGTAGATGATGACGCGATCAAATCCAGTAACGTGACGCAGCAACCGGCAAGTAAGATCAAACAGACTACCCTGATCAACACACTCCTGAATCTGACTGATCAGAAACGTCTGCTCGCGCAGCATTTCAGGCGAGGTCGTCTGAGTTTCTGACGCATCTTCTATTTCCACGACGAAGCTGTCTTCGCCTTGCGACACATGAACGGCATACGTCTTATCAACATGCTGCCACAGGCCGGCAAAACACCGTCTTTTGGAAAAGTCCGTCAATGCGGCGAAATTCTGCGCAGCATGCCAGATTTCTGACCCCAGTGTGTCTCGTAAGGACTGACCGAATAGGGCCTGGATCGGACGATCGAACAACGCCTCCGCATTTGAACTGGCGTAGCGAATGATCCCATCACTCATGCCGCAGCCGAGTAATACAGCCACAGGTTGTATGGCTCCGGGGGCATGCACAGGTTCCGCCGCGCAATCACGGAGCGCTTCGAGAACATCGTCTTCAGATAATTCAGAGTTTATTTCGATGTCTTACCAACACTGGTTGAACGAACACGTTACCCCCTGGCAGAGTTGACTGCTATTGGCCGGTGCCGATACTGTACCGCAGGCTCACTTCACACACCACGAGCAATCCCCTTCCAACCTACCCGGTGCTACCCGTTTACGGTTGCCGGTCAGTAGTCAAGGCGGCATCTTTCGTGAGCGGGTATTTGCTGCATTATTATTGACTCAGACAATTGACCAAATCAGACTCGTTCCAGAAATTCCTGGATGGCCCGCTATCGGATATTGTCTGGATTGGTTGGGTATAATCAGGCCGATCAGAGCGAGCAGGAAAATAGATGATTTCAGCCTTTAAACGCTGCGCAGGCATGGATTGATCGGTCGTGGCCAAAATATTATTAATGGAGGACGATGTAGAATTCGCCTTCGATCTGCGCAGTTTTCTTGAAAAGCAAGGTATGGACGTCACCTGGTGTCGTCACGTTGAGGAGGCCAGAGCAGCACTGGAGCAACATTCATTTGATCTGGTCATTACTGACATCTATGTGTTCAGTGCTGGACAGATCGTGCCCGCCGGCGGTATCAGCCTTATCAGCGATATTCGCCTGAGCAAATTCTTGAAGAATCGGAAAGATATTAGCCATATACCCGTTATTGCAGTATCTGCAGCCGGCCAAAAGCTGGGCAACGAACGCATTCTGGAAACGGCTAAATCCGCTGGTGCGCGCCATTGTATGTCCAAGCCGATCGACTATGGTGAGTTGACTGACGTCATGGCAACACTACTTCCATAGACCGTGAGCAAAAATTGAAGTCTTCGCGTCAGAGATTTTAACCAGTCCGCGCTGGTTATCGTGAACGCTGAATCGCAGCGAGTTTTTCTCTCGCCTACGGTTGCGCTAGTCTATTGTCAAACTCTCATGCGATGCAGTCTCGTTGGCGCCACCCTTCGTGGTGGCACCTGCCACGACATGTACACCATCAGCGAGTCGAGCCGCTCCACCACTATGACGCGCCTGCTGAAGAGGCTTTAATGTACGCCAGCTGGCGCTATCAACACTATAGGCTTCTACAGCATCGTGGGCTGCGCTTTGACCACTCGACTCCCCGCCGATCACTAACAGCTCCCGTCCAATAGTCACTGCCATGGTGCCTGCTCGGCTGGTTGGAATATCCGCTCCCCGACTCCATGTGCCAGTTCTGAAATCATAAATATCAACCTGTGCAACGGTATTGGCAAACACGTTAGGTTGCGTCGATCTTCGCCCTCCAGCAAGAATCAGCTTGTCGTCAATCAACCCTGCCTGCGCATGATCCCGAGCAACGGGGGCATCAGCCAATTCACGCCAGGTACCGGTAGATGGATCAAACTCATCAAACCAGCCGACTGCTCCTCCATCGTGTCCCAATGTATTTCCACCCACCAGATAGAATTTACCTTCACGCTCGACAATTGCTGCCGAACCACGTCTTCGGCTTACCGGAATCTCGACGCCCTGTTCCCACCGGTCGGTCGACGGTGTGTAAGTCCATACGTGACTGATATTGTCTTCTCTCGGGTAACAACACGTCATAGCCCCCAAAGCCCATATCTTTCCATCCAATACAACAGGCTGAAAATGATGCAATTGGAACGGTGCTGCTGCACCTGTTCGCCAGCGCTGCGTAGTTGGGTTGAATATGTCAACAGGCCGGTTACCACGCCCCCCGAGCAGGAACAACTCGCCGTTGAATTCAACGGCTGCAGCTTCATGTCTTTTAGTCGCTCCACTCCCATCAGCACTTGATCGTACAATCCACTCTCGAGCGTCTGAGACGAAAGTCGAACTATCACCTTCGCCATTTGCAACGTTGTCATTACCCTGATTGCCCGAGCCACCATTACCCTCTAATGCACTAACGCCGGTTGGCATCCCACTCGGAACGTAATTTACATCGGTGGTTAGCACCAACGCATCGATCTCCAGACCATCCTCACGCATCCAGACATCAATGGTATGCAGGCCGGGTGAAGCAACGTGTAGCGTAGCCAAACCATTGCCTCGCCTTGTATTGGACCAAGTCCAGCCACTTGCCGGAAAACCCTGAATGGCCGCGCCACCAGCCAGTACGCCGTTCAGACCAACGTGCACACTGTCGCTCTTTCCCTCTCCACTCACGGTATCACCCCAGCCGCGCACCCAGACACGCCAGCTACCTGCAGCGGGGAAATTGACTTCATAACGCATCACAGGTGTTCCGCTGGTAGTGGTCTTCAATACGCCATTATCGGGTGTTGTCAGCATTGATCCGCCGCTGGAGCCCTGTCGGAATCCAGGAGTCCATGCATGACTGCTCGTATCACTTTTTGATGAAAAGGTCTCAGCCTCAATAACAATCACATTGCCATCCGAGGCTGTGTTGTCACTGCCACCAGTGGAATCATCGTTGCCACTACCAGCACCCGTACCATTATCGCCCGCGGTATCGGTACTGCCACCACTTCCCGAAGTGCCACCGTCATCGCCACCTGTACCCTCATCGGTATTGTCACTCCCCCCCTGATCATCACCACTGGCCAGATGCTGTTCGGCCGGACCTACACCACTAGGAACATAGCTGCCGTCGCGTGTCAACACCAATGCATCAAACTCGAAACCGTCTTCGCGCATCCAGACATCAACCGAGTGCACTCCGGGTGAACTGACTTGAACGGACGCCGCAACACCAGCGCGGGTAGCGTTCGACCAAGTCCAGCGACCCGCAGGAAATCCTTGCAATGACTTGGCACCATCAAGCACCCCGTTAAGCCCCACATGCACACTGTCGCTCTTGCCTTCACTTCCGACGGCATCGCCCCAGCCACGCACCCAGACATGCCACCTACCAGCCTCCGGGAATTCAACCTGATAACTCATATGAGGCGTATCTCCGTTACCAAAGCGGATCAGCCCGCTATCCGGTTGAGTGATCATGGAACCATTGCCTCGGGCACCGTTACGGTTGCCAGGCACCCAGCTGCGATTGGCTGCTGCGGCATTGTCAGCGGCGTGTTCAGCTTCGATGGCGATCAACCCATTCACAGCTGTGTGAATATCACCTGTCGGATTCGCCATACCGTCATCTACGTCATTACCGCC
>CALLPU010000441.1 GCA_938016235.1 uncultured Granulosicoccus sp.
GTCTGTAATTGTTTTACTTTTCGTCGCCCACGGGCGAACGAGCTGAGGTGTGCGAAACGAGAAGTCGCCCTGCTTTTAGCCGCTCAGGCGTGACATCTTGTGAGCGCCTGCTCACTCGTCCATGCTGGCGCCAACGCTCTGCAACGCCTGCAGTACGCGTCGAACCACGGCTCGCTCGGCATGGTCGGGTCTGCACATGGCCACTACCCAGCGTTTTGCAGATATGTTGATCAGCGGCCGCAGTGCCAGTCCGTCGCGCTCACGCGTCGTGAATCGAGGCAGCATGGCGATGCAGTGACCGGCGATGACAAGGCTTTCAGCCACTCGATTGTCGCGCACTCGCTGGCGTACGTCGGCCTTCGTTCCCGTCATGTGTTCGATCGTCTGCAAAATGGTGTCAAACGGAAATCCAGCTGGAACACCAATCCATGATTCGCCGATCACATCCTCAGGGCTGATAGCCTTCCGGCTAGCCAACCGGTGCGAGTCGGGCACGGCAAGATCAATGGGCTCTCGACAGATTAGCGTGCAGGAGAGACTCTCAGCACCGGCAGGAGTCGCGCCGATAAGGCTATGACCAAGAACGATATCGCTATCACGCGCCAAATCGGCAAATGATCGCTCTGAAACATCCTCGTCCTCAAGAACGATGTCAACTTGCTCGTCGTCGATTACCCGGAGGGTGGGGCCAATCAAGTACTCGGCGGCGCTGGGCAGGGAGGCAATGTGAACCACACCGCGTGGTTGGTGTAGCAAGGCATCGATCCGCGCCTGAGCCCTTGCCAGCGCGGTGTCCACTTCCACGGCTGCTTCTGCCATCAATCGACCAGCCTCGGTCAGCTTGATGCCGCGGCCATGCCGTTCAACAACCGCAACGCCAAGATCACGTGAAGCCGTTCGCAGTTGTTGTGATATGGCTGATGGGGTGCGGTGTGTGGCGGCTGCAACCGCGGTGATACTACCTCGTGAAGACAGCTCTCGCAGGAGTGCCAGGTGGCGTGGATCCAGTGTCACAGTCTGCACCAATAATGAAGTTGGGCTTCATTATAAATACAGTATTAATCACTTGTGCTAACTAATGTGCACCATCATTCTTGGCACATGACGCAAACACATCGCTTACTCGCTGTTCTGGTAGCCGCCATCTGGGGCTGGAATTTTCTGGCCATTCAAGCCTCATTGGTCCATTTTCCGCCGATTTTTCTGGCTGCTTTTCGGTGGATGTTGATAGCAATACCCACGCTACTGTTTATTCCGCGCCCTGACGTTCCTGTGCGATACCTGCTCGGCTATGGCATCGGATTTGGCGCACTGCAATTCATCTTTCTTTATTGGGGTATGGCAGCTGGCATGCCCGCTGGCCTGGCGTCGCTTGTACTGCAATGTTCAGCGCCGTTCACCGTCATTCTGGCAGCGGTATTCACTCGAGAATGGTTAAGTCGGGGAAAGATTTTCGGGATTGCGGTGGCCACCACAGGTCTTGTGGTCGTGGCAAGTCAGCGTGCCGGCATCGATGAGCTCTGGCCATTCTTTCTAGTGGTTCTGGGTGGGTTGGGCTGGGCGATGGGCAACCTGGCTTCCAGAGCTGCAAAGCCTTCAGACCCATTGCGCTTTACGTTATGGATGAGTGTTGTACCACCACTTCCATTATTGTTTATCGCCGTTTACTGGGAAGGTATGGATCGTATCGTTGACAGTATGCAAACTGTGTTTGATGCGCCTTGGGCGATTATCGGCTTGCTGTACACCTGCCTGATCGCAACAGTGATCGGTAGTGGAATCTGGACCTGGTTGTTGAGTCGTTATCCGGCAAGCACGGTTGCACCATTCTCCATGCTGGTGCCGGTGTTTGGCTTGAGTTCAGCGCTACTGATTCATGGGGAACAACTAAACGCTGTGGAACTGCTTGGCGGTTTGCTGGTTCTGGTTGGCGTTCTCCTGGGCTCACGCGTATCGACGCAACGTGTCATGAAATCTGCCGTGACACCGCTGGTTGCCTCTATCCAGACACAACGCCGTTAGCGCGATACTGCGCAAAGCTTTTTTTGTTGCGTGAGGCAATATGTTCACCGGCAACCACAGGAGGGTGCCGGGGCTTGTCTGCGCCAAGATGCCGCGGGTCCACGACTGCACTGGACTCAGGATCGAAAAATACAGGGATGGAGTAGCGGGCATTGCCCGAGCGGTTGATCACCCGGTGAACGGTGGATAGAAACCTGTCGTTGGTCCAGCGTTGCAGCAAGTCGCCGATATTGCACACGATCGTGCCGGGAATGGGCGGCGCTTCAATCCAGTCACCGTCGCGTACTTTCACTTGTAGCCCTCCGCTACTGTCTTGCAGTAGAAGCGTCAGCACCCCGAAATCCGTGTGCGGTGCAACGCCAAATCGCTGTTCCACCTCATCACCGGTGGTTGACGGCGGGTAATAGACCAGCTGGCCTCTGGCTAATGGGAAATCGTAATAACGATCAAAGAAATCCCCGGGTGCTCCGAAGCCGGTTGCGATGGCGGAAAGCAATTGACGGCCTACACGACAAATAGCGGTGTAATAGGGCGTCAGTTCTTCTCTGAGTCGGGGAAATACCGAGTCTGGCCATTGATTTTCAGCAACCAGCGGTTTTCCAGCCAACAGATCCGGATGATCGGGAGACACTTCTGTGCCCCAGAAAAACAC
>CALLPU010000442.1 GCA_938016235.1 uncultured Granulosicoccus sp.
TACCTTGCGCACAGCAAGAACGCGATCGGGAGCGGTTGGGCTGGGCGTTTCGAGTTCGTCCTCGTCGTTGTCTGAGTACAGAAAATCCCTGAATTCCGGCATTCGCACCAGGTTATCAATGCGCTGGCCCCGATCGCGTTCCGGGTGAATATTCAGCAACGCGTGTGCGGCAGAATTGGACCAGCGAATTTCCTGATCATCGTTGAGCACAACGGTGGCATCGGGCAGATCGGCTGCCAGAGAATTGAACTGGGCCAGGGTGCTGCGATACCGGTTTTTCTGCTTGCGGCTGTACTTCTTTTCCCGGTGGATCAACTGCACCATGTCATCCGTCAGACCTGTGCTCTGCGGTGCATCGCTTGGCTTGGCGCCCTTGCTGAGCCAACGCACCATGTTCCTCATGCGGTGTAGTAGCCAGAACACGTAACCAACCGTGTAGAGCACAACGGCGTAAACCGGGAGATTCACCAGCACGCAGAACAAAAAGGCGGCCACAAGACCGGTGAAAAACCACCGTATCTCCTTCTTCAGGCTGGTTGAAAGCCTGTTATCCGCCTGTGTGTGCGCCATTCGCCGGATCATACCGATTTCACGGCCCGGCAGGGGGTAACCCGTACCGTCTGAACAGTGCGGAGCATGGCATCACGGGCTCACTGAAAGCCGGTAACCGGCCCCTCTGACCGTGTCCAGAAGGCCTTCGGCATCGAAAGGTTTCAGGCTTTTGCGTAGCCGCAAAATATGCACATCCACAGTACGCTCCTCGATGAACGTTCCCGGGCCCCAGACATGATCCAGCAGTTGCGATCGGCTGTAGACCCTGTCCGGGTGTCTCATGAGAAACGAGAGTAGCTTGTATTCAGTGTGCCCCAGGGGCACCTCAACACCATCGGCGGTTAGCCGGTGGGCAGCCGCGTCGAGTACCAGTGGTCCCCGCGTGACGGTGGTATCGGATTGAAAATCCAGACTACGGCGCAGCAGTGCCTTGATTCTGGAGTGCATTTCACGGGGTGAAAACGGCTTTGTTATATAGTCATCGGCACCGGCGTCCAAACCTGCAGTAATGTCATGTTCCTCGGTTCTTGCCGTGAGCATGATAATTGGCAGATTGCTGTACAGCGCTTCCTTGCGCAGTGTTCGCACAAATTCCAGGCCACTGGCCCCGGGTAGCATCCAGTCCACGATCGCCAGATTGATCCGCTGATTGGCCATGATCTCGCGTGCCTCTCTTACCGTGGCGGCACCGTGGACGGTATAACCGTGGCGTTCCAGGGCGAATCGCACCATGTCACGGATGGCCGATTCGTCCTCAACGGCGAGGATGTCTGCGGGCATGGCAGTTTTTGTCGATTGCATGCAACAAGAGTGAATAGTAGCGCGCCTGAATGGCTCGGCGGCAGTGTGTAATCACATTATGACAGCTCAATGAATCGGTAACGTTGCGCAAAGCGCCCTTGATGCTCCAGTGAATCGACCTGCTGAGCGATACGTTTGGATCTGGAATAGACCGCTTGTCAATATTTGTTTGCCGCGGTGCTTGCGTGGTTCGTCCTCAGGCCCCAGAATAGTGTGGCTATGGTGTTCCGTATCGGCACTCTCGCGACGAGAAGCTGTTAACCCCGTCAGGCCCGGAAGGGAGCAGCGGCAGCAGTGGATTCGGGCGCCGGGATGCGGCTGATGCGGAATGCCGCCTTACTTCGCGGGACTGATCAGCCGCGCGCTGATTACACTGCACCAGCAAAACCATCAGATGAGCTACAAGGTTCTCGCTCGTAAATGGCGACCGCAACACTTTCGCGACATGATCGGCCAAGAGTCGGTGTTGAAAGCGCTCGTCAATGCTTTAGACAATAACAGGCTGCATCACGCCTACCTGTTTACGGGCATGCGTGGCGTGGGCAAGACCACGATTGCCCGCATCTTTGCCAAGTGCCTCAATTGCGAGACGAACGGCGTCAGTGCCAGCCCCTGTGGCGAATGCAGCGCCTGTCAGGATATCGAAGCAGGGCGCTTCTTCGATCTGATTGAAGTGGATGCCGCGTCACGTACCAAGGTGGAAGAGACTCGCGAGTTGCTGGAAAACGTGCCGTACGCGCCCAGCAGCGGACGCTACAAGGTTTACCTCATTGACGAGGTGCACATGTTCTCCAATCACAGCTTCAATGCGCTGCTCAAGACGCTGGAGGAGCCGCCGGAACACGTCAAGTTCCTGCTCGCCACAACCGATCCTCAAAAAGTGCCGGTGACTGTGCTGTCACGTTGCCTGCAGTTCAATCTGCGACGCATGGCGCCCGATCTGCTGGCTGGTTATTTATCCAGTATTCTGAGTCAGGAATCTGTAGAGCACGAGAAAGCTGCACTGAACCTGATTGCCCGCGCTTCTGAAGGCAGCGTACGCGACGCCCTGAGTCTGGTTGAGCAGGCAACGGCATTTGGCGAGGGTGCCGTGCGCGAAAGTGATGTTGAAAGCATGCTGGGGCGCGCTTCGGTGGACAGGCTGCTCGGGCTTATCGAATCGCTGGCTCACGGGAACATTGAACAGCTGTTCGAGCGCGTGGAAGCGCTGGCGGAATACGCGCCGGATTTCAACGAGCTGATGGGTGAAATTCTCAGCCTGCTGCATCGCGTCGCCATGCTGCAGAGCGTACCTGGAAGCGTGAATGATTCCGCACCCGGCTTTGAACGAATCACGCAGCTTGCCAACACCGTGGCGGGTGATGAGATACAGCTGTTCTATCAGATTGGTATGCATGCGCGTCGTGATATGCCGTATGCACCGGATGCGCGTGAAGCCTTCGACATGGCGTTGTTGCGCATGCAGGGTTTTCGCCCGCAAGCAACGCACGGCGCGACGGTATCGGCCAGCACGGCGAGCGGCGAGCCATCATCCGCGCAGGCAGCTGAACATCAGGCTTCGCCTGCACCGGCCGCGCAGCCGGCGACACCTGCGCACAGTGTTCAAGCACCTGAAGCTGCGGAGAAAACAGCGCCACCGTCAACTCTGGCGGTGCGAGGCGAGGTGTCTGCGGGAGGTTCTTTGCGAGCCGCTGCGCTGGCTGCTGCGCGCGGTGAAAATCTCGAGGTGCCAGAGCCTGTCAAGCGCCCTGCAACGTCCGAGACCGTGCAAACCGGCAAGCCGATTGATCGCGATAACGTGCAGGCTAGCGATTGGCATCAGGTAGTCTCTGAGCTGGATGTATCGGGAATGCCCAGGCAGCTCGCCAGCAACACACAGTGGGTCTCGTGTGATTCAAGCCATGTTCAACTCAAACTTGAATCCAGCTCAGAGCATTTGAACACAGCGCGGTTTGCCGAGCGCGTGCAAGACGCATTGTCCACCTGGTTTGGACGCGATATCCGGCTCAGCATTGACATGGTAGACGGTGATCTCGATACACCGGCCCGAATCGATGAGCAACACAAGGCTGACAACCTGGCAGCGGCGCGGGCTTCCATTGGTCAGGACCCGGTGGTCAAGCAGCTGATTGATCAGGTTGATGCAGCCGTGGATGAATCCAGCATCCAGCCACTACACTCGTAACGCATGGCCGACAAACCGGTAGCTGCGTTACACTTCTTTCGATTATTGCCGGTTACTGGCAAAACATAACTGAATGACCGGAGCAACTGGCATGAAAGGCGGTATTGGCAATCTGATGAAGCAAGCGCAAAAGATGCAGGAAGATATGCAGCGTGCGCAGGACGAAATTGCGAATATGGAGATCATTGGCCAGAGTGGCGGCGGTCTGGTTAGCGTGGTCATGAACGGCCAGCATGAGCTTAAGAAAGTCACCATCGATGATTCTCTGGTGGGCGATGACAAGGACATGCTGGAAGATCTGGTGGCAGCCGCTGTCAATGATGCTTCTCAGCGACTGGCCGAAGCGTCCAAAGACAAGTTAAGCGGTCTGACCAGTGGCATGGAACTGCCACCGGGGATGAAACTGCCGTTTTAGTCGGGCTTTCTCCCGTTTGGTCGGGCCCCTCCAGCATCTTGATAATTCGATTACGCGTCTTGTATGTCTAGTGGTTTACTCGAGGATTTGGTGGAATCGCTCCGGTGTTTGCCGGGTGTCGGGCCAAAATCTGCCCAGCGCATGGCGTTGCATCTGCTGCGCCGAGACCGTGCCGCAGCGAAGCGTCTGGGTGCTGTGCTCATTGAGGCCATGGACAGCATCAAGCACTGCGAGCAATGCCGAATCCTGACTGAGCAGACCATTTGCCGCTGGTGCTCGGATCCGGCGCGGTTGTCTTCGCAGCTGTGCATCGTTGAAAATCAGGCCGACGTGCTGGCCATCGATCGTTCCACCGATTACCGTGGCAAGTTCTTTTTACTCCTCGGGCACTTGTCACCACTCGATGGTGTGGGCCCGAAAGATCTTGGTCTGGATTTACTGGAAACCCGTCTGGCCGCTGGCGACATCGATGAACTGACTCTGGCCACCAACCCGACGGTTGAAGGCCAGGCAACGGCTCGCTTCATCGGTGATATTGCCGCCCGACATGAGGTGCCTGTGCTGCAGATCGCGCGCGGTGTTCCGGTGGGTAGTGAACTTGAATTTGCCGATGGTGGCACACTCTCCGTGGCATTCGCGCAGCGCACGCCTCTGAGCTAAAACGCGGTAACCGCTCGCAGTTCACCGTGGAGCGGTTGATCAAGCAGCCGAAATATGGCAGCTGGGCGATCTCGGGCAAGCGCCACTGCGCGGGCAGATCAACCGGGCGTCCTTCTCGATACCGCGACTCAACCACGCTATGTTCAGGAGCTTGCCAATCTGACGAAGATCGTTCTTGATGTTCTCAGGAATCGCCACTGAACCTCCGTTGGCGATGCAGGCGTCTTTCAGTGACTGCGCAACGGCAACGGCATCGGCGCCCTGGGCGGTTAGCGCCGGATTCACATCAATGCCTGCGCACAGGACGTGCCCGCAACCAGACAGGTCATCCACCTTGACCGACTCGCAGCAGTAGATTCTTGGCTCGCTACCCACATCCAGTACCGAAATCTGAGCAGAGCTTTCGGTGGTATCCGTGTGGATCATTCTGAAAACGGCCCAGTGCTGACACGGATCCTGCACCATGCGCATATTGCCCCACGGCAACGGAATACCGTTTCCCCGATATACCGCATGCAATCGCCCGGGCGGATACGCATCAAAGTAGTGCCAGTGCGGGTAGGGCGATACCACTGTCATGCGCCGCATGACCGTGGAGGTTGTCACATCCACCATGGATGCCACACTGATGTCGTGAGCGCGCTGTTCCAGTAGCCGTCGGAAGGGCACTTTAGGGCATAGCAACGCACCTGCGAAGAAACTGCATTCAAAGTCGCGCCAGGCGTGCACGATATCCTGGGCATTCAAGGCACTGGACCGGTTCAGATCAACGCTGATGTCTCGCACCGACTCATCAACACCAGGTCCGGTCGTCATCAGGCTTTTAACACCGTCACCTTCGTGCAGCACCTTGTGACCGATATACAGGGCGAGATCGTATTTCAAGCGCGCAGGTTGTTCCTGCATCAATTTGTTCACGTAGATGGTGGAGGGCGCGTGAAAGTAGGAGCGCACAACCGCAGTATCACGCAGCGTCATGGTTGCTGTGGCACTGGCAGGCAGGCGGGTAAACCACTTGACGCTCATGCCCATCTGTTTGCAGATATCCATCAAGGCGTCGACGCTCAGTGGCATCTGTTTCTTGCCAATGTTTTCGGCGGCTCGTTCGAGCTCGGGAAAATGATTCTGATTGTTTTCCTGATGCGCCCGAATCAGCAGGTGGGCAAACTGCCGGCCTGAAACGCCGGTTTGCGACAGCATTTCCGGAATGGCGTTTTGCAGAATTTCCTTGGAAAACAGGAATCCAGGCTCCAGCGTCATGCCGGTGATACCGCCCCGACTGCCCTTGTCAGGAACAATGGCTGCCTCTTCGGGCACGTTATCCAGGAACCAGGCCACATCTTTCTGGAACACTTCGGCAATGACCGACAGCATGTGTTCGCTGGGGTGGCGTTTGCCGCGTTCTATCATCGACAGATACGACACTGAGGGGGCAGATTCGGCATCAACCTTGACGCAGCGCGACGAGAGGTCGTCCATGGTCAAATTGTTGCGTTTTCGCAGATTTCTGATCTTGGTACCCAGAAAGTGAGCATTTCGGATGGAAGCCGCTTTTGACACGTGTCACCTGTTATTTTTGTGAAATTCACAGTGTGTAATTTCTATTGTGAAATTCTAGTTCATTTTTCCCTAGACTGCCGTTAAGCCAAAAGACGGGCGAACGTCATCACGTAGATGGCACTCATTGAAAGTCCACGTACCGGAGCGAACATCATGGGCATGAACCAGTCTTTCAAAACGTCTGCCACCTGGGACCAGGCCATCGGTTTTCTCGACCAGAGCTTTCCGCTGGCGGAAGGTTCACATGGCTCGGCACAGGCCTATCTGGTGTACTTCGATCACCTGCTGGTCATCCAGAACGACGGGTCTACCACCGGTTTGTCCCGCCCATCGCAGTTTATCGAGGCCGGTGGTAACGAGGAGGCGCCCCAGTCCATCCTGCTTGAGCATAATGGCGTTCAGGTGGAGATAGAACCTGCTCAACGCTCCGCTTCGCAGCCGGCAGCTCAACCTTCGCATCGCATGCAGTTGCTCACAAAAATAGAGAGCATCTGAATTTAAGCCCACAGGCATGTCAACCGCAGCCTCTGCTGAGCCGATGCACGCTGTATGGCAAATGCCGCCAGCAGTCCTCGCCGCACTCAAATCGTACGATCCGTTGTTGTCACACCGCGCCGTTCAAGGAGCATCCTTCGTTGATCCTGTCAGGCGCTTCTCCCATCGCTGGAATTTGTACTTCTATTGTTGATCAAGGAACCACCTTTCATGAATCAGTACCGTACACTCGCCTCAGAAGCAGCCAACGTCATTGCCAGAAACGGCAGCAGCTGGTCTGCCATCAATCCCGAAAATGTAGCTCGCATGCAGCTGCAGAATCGCTTCCGAACAGGTCTTGATATCGCGCGCTACACCGCCGGAATCATGCGCGAGGACATGGCGGCGTACGACAAGGACCCCACTCAGTACACACAGTCACTGGGTTGCTGGCACGGCTTCATCGGGCAGCAAAAACTGATTTCGGTCAAGAAGCACTTCGGCACCACAAAAGGCAGCTACCTGTATCTGTCGGGTTGGATGATCGCTGCACTGCGTTCCGAGTTCGGCCCATTGCCTGATCAGTCCATTCACGAGAAAACATCGGTCCCTGAGCTGATTGAAGAGCTCTACACGTTTTTGAAGCAGGCCGACGCTCGAGAGTTGCGGCACCTGTTCACAGAGCTGGACTCTGCCCGCGCTCAAAATAATCAGGTGCTGGAAAAGTCCATCATGGACAAGATCGACAACTTCCAGACGCATGTGGTGCCGATCATCGCCGACATCGACGCAGGCTTTGGCAACGAAGAAGCGACCTACCTGTTGGCCAAGAAGATGATTGAAGCCGGTGCCTGTTGCCTGCAGATCGAGAATCAGGTGTCAGATGTCAAGCAATGCGGCCATCAGGAT
>CALLPU010000443.1 GCA_938016235.1 uncultured Granulosicoccus sp.
CACGCCCAGTGCCACGACATAGGATGACACCAGAAACGCAGTGGGATGATCCTCTCTGGCCAGCATGGTTTGTGCGGCCACATACCCGTTGGCCTCGGTGAGCTCCCCGCTGGTCATGATCTGATCGTCTATGGGAAGGCCGGCGGAATCCAGGGCCTCCAGATAGCCCATGCGTCTGAGCCAGGCGAAGTTGAGAATCTCCGGGCCATTGATCAGTGCAATACGTTCATGCCCCAGATCAATCAACAGCTGAGCCGCTTGCTGAAATGCGCGCCGGTTGTTGATATCTATCCAGGAATACTCCAGCGTCGAGTCGTGCACCCGGCCGTGGATGACAAACGGTAATTCGATCTCACGAAGCAGCGCTACCCGGGAGTCGTCCTTTTTCGGTGAATGCACGATGACCCCGTCCACGGCGCCCTTGGCAACGATATTCCGATACGTGTCCTCTTCATTATCGCCGTCTGCCACGGTCAGCAGCAGTTCATAGCCGTTGGCTGTATAGGTTTGGCTCGCGCCTGCAACGAACTCGCCGAACACAGGATTCACCACCTCATTTTTCGAGTACACCGGAATAACGTGGCCAATCGCCATGGCTTTGCCGGTGGCCAGGCCCATGGCGCGAGTGTTAGGGCGGTAATTATGTTCTGCGGCTGTATGCAAGACACGCTGACGCGTGGCTTCACGAACTTCAGGGTAGCCATTGAGCGCACGGCTTACCGTGGTTTGTGACAGCCCGAGCAGGTCTGCGAGCTCTTTGAGATTCATGGAGGCGGCGATACTGTGAAAACGAACGCGCCAGAATTGATAGCGCTTTGAAGCACTATAAAGGCGCAGTGGAGGGATGTCAAAAAGTGATTTATCACATGTAAACAGTACTTTCAGGGTATTTTCCTGCCCGCACACATTTTGTGCAGATTGGCTTGACACGTGTTACCTGCTCGTGAATACTCCGGCTTCCAAGGCGCTTTGGATTTTTTGTCCTGACAGTTGTTCCTGTTCCAACCCCCATTTTGCTCGGCGCCTTAAGAACATCCTTTGGAGGAAGTATGAAGTCACTGATGAGATCTGCCGTAGCGGCAGGTATTGCCGCCGCTGTGTTCGCCACGGGCGCAACTGCGGCGGATTTGAAGTTTGCACCCGGAGAGGGGGACTTCAACTGGGAGAGCTATGAAGCCCTCAAATCCATGGATTTGAGCGGAGAGCAGGTCACGGTATTTGGTCCATGGCTGGGGCCAGACCAGGTGGTGGTCGAAAGTGTGCTGGCCTATTTTTCGGAAGCGACGGGAGCTGAGGTCAAGTACACAGGCTCTGACGGCTTTGAGCAGCAGATCATGATCGACGCCGAGGCAGGATCAGCCCCCAACATCGCGGTATTCCCGCAGCCGGGTCTGGCGTCTGACATGGCCAAGCGCGGATTTCTCACACCGTTGGGCGATGAGACAGGAAACTGGTTGAAAGACAACTACGCCGCCGGACAATCCTGGGTAGATCTCGCCACGTTCGAAAATGAGTCTGGCGAAGATGAACTGTTTGGTTTTTTCTTCAAGGTCGACGTCAAGTCACTGGTTTGGTACTCACCTGAAAATTTCGAGGATGCCGGTTACGAAGTTCCTGCCAGCATGGAAGAGCTCAAGGCTCTCACCGACACTATCGTTGCTGAAGGTGAAACACCGTGGTGCATCGGGCTGGGTTCAGGTGGTGCTACCGGCTGGCCGGCTACCGATTGGGTAGAAGACATGCTACTGCGTACGCAGCCTGCCGATGTTTATGACCAATGGGTGAGTAACGAAATCGGCTTCAACGACGAGCGCATCATTGCTGCCATTGAGGAGTTCGGCTACTTTGCTCGCAACGATGACTATGTGGCAGGTGGAGCAGGTGCGGTTGCCTCTACCGATTTCCGTGACAGCCCCAAGGGTCTGTTCTCATCGCCGCCACAGTGCTACATGCATCGTCAGGCCTCTTTCATCCCGGCGTTCTTCCCTGAAGAAACGGTGGTGGGTGAAGACGCTGACTTCTTCTACTTCCCAGCCTATGCTGAGAAAGATCTCGGTTCACCGGTACTCGGTGCCGGAACGCTGTTTGCCGTGACCAACGAAAGCAAAGGTGCCATGGCACTGATTGAATTCCTGAAGTCACCCATTGCTCACGAAGTGTGGATGGCGCAGGAAGGCTTCCTGACACCTTACTCTGGTGTTAACACTGATTTGTACGGTTCTGATGCATTGCGTGGCATGGGCGAGATTCTTCTCGGTGCTACTACTTTCCGTTTCGACGGCTCAGATCTCATGCCTGGTGGTGTAGGGGCAGGTTCTTTCTGGACAGGCATGGTGGATTATGCCGGTGGTAAAGACGCCAAAGAAGTCGCCGATGCCATTCAGAACAGTTGGGATGCGCTGAAGTAATTCTTACTCATTGAAACAAGCTCGCGTGGGGCAGGTGTGTTTGAAACACCTGCCTCGCACGAGCGTGCGCGGTGTCACAGCGCAAACTGTGGCTGAGTATGAACTTTCCCTAATCTTATTCATGTCTTAGTGGCCGGAGGATGTATGCATCCAGCGTTACAGGCAGTACTCACCATCGTCATAGGGGTTGGCGGGTGTGTCGGATATTTCTACTTCTCCAATCAGTTTCTGGATAAGGTGCTGTTCCCCGGCACAGGCCCCAACGCCGGACGCAATATCAGCCGGGCCAATATGGTTCGCCCCTGGCTCTTTTTGTTTCCTGCATTTGCAGCGCTCAGTGTCTATCTGGCTTACCCGGTGATTGAAACACTGCGCCTGTCATTGACCGAACGCCTGCCAGGTAACGAGTCGCAGTTTGTCGGGCTGCAGAACTACCAGAACATGTTCAATGAACCGAAGTTCTGGGAGGCGATGCGCAACAACATGATGTGGTTGTTGATTGTGCCGGCGTTTTCAACGGCCTTTGGCCTGCTGGCGGCGCAGCTATCTGATCGAGTGCGCTGGGGTAATCTGGCGAAGTCTCTCATTTTCATGCCAATGGCTATTTCGTTTGTCGGTGCTGCTGTCATCTGGAAGCTGGTTTACGATGCACGGCCTATCGATCAGGATCAGATAGGTGTACTGAACGCGCTGTATCTGTTCTTTGGTGGTACCGAACCTCAGAACTGGCTGACAATACCCGGTTGGAACAACATCTTTCTGATGGCAGTGCTGGTCTGGATACAGACAGGCTTTGCCATGGTCATTCTTTCTGCTGCATTGCGCGGCATCCCTGAAGAGACGGTAGAAGCAGCGATCGTGGATGGTGCCAACCCGTTCCAGGTGTTTTTCAAGATCAAGGTGCCGCAGATCATGGGCACCATAGTGGTGGTCTGGACCACCATCACCATCGTGGTGCTGAAGGTATTCGATATTGTATTTGCGATGACCAACGGCCAATGGGAAACGCAGGTACTGGCCAACTACATGTACGACAAACTGTTCAGAGCCAACGACTGGGGTGTCGGCTCGGCCAGCGCCATGATCATCATGCTGCTGGTGTCTCCGATACTCATCTGGAACGTCTATAACGCCCGCAAGGAGATGCAATAATGGCCGCTATAGCAGGTACCAAATCCAGCCTGACCTGGGCTGTACATCTCTCGCTGGTAGCCATGGTGCTGCTGTGGTTGTTTCCCACGGCAGGGCTGCTGGTGTCCTCTTTTCGAACATCAGACCAGATAGCCACCAGTGGCTGGTGGAAGTCACTGGGTGCATCAGAACAGAATCTGACCTTGCGCACCGGCGGAGCCGCCGATCAGGTGAACCGCGACAACAAGTTTGTTATCGAAGGCAACCTGTTTGGTGAAGCCAGCGAAGCGGTTATCTCTGTGTGGGGTACCAGTTCACGCAGCATCAGTGACTACAGTGCGGGAGACACAGCCGAACTGAAAAACGGTGAGACGGTAACGGTACAGGCTAATGGTGATTACATCATGGAGCACAGTGAGGAATTCACGGGAAAGCGTGGCCAGCGTATCTTCGCCACCGCAAAAACGCCGCCTGAATTTACGCTGCGCAACTACAACTACATGTTGTTTGATCCGACCAACCGCGAGGGTATGGCGAAGGCGTTTTTCAACACGCTTACTGTGACTATTCCCGCCACTATCATCCCGATACTGGTGGCAGCCTTTGCAGCCTATGCGTTGGCCTGGATGGATTTTCCAGGACGTGCTCTATTGATTGCCGTGGTCGTGGGACTGTTGGTGGTGCCCCTGCAACTCGCGTTGATACCGCTGCTCAAACTGCATAACGAGATAGGCATTGGTAAAGGGTACCTGGGCGCATGGCTGGCGCATACCGGGTTCGGATTGCCGCTGGCAATCTACCTGTTGCGCAACTACATGGTGGGGCTGCCGCGCGACATCATCGAGAACGCCAAGGTGGATGGCGCAACCGACTTTCAGATTTTTACCAAGATAATATTGCCGCTGTCGTTCCCCGCGCTTGCCTCCTTTGCCATCTTCCAGTTCTTGTGGACCTGGAACGACCTTCTGGTAGCACTGGTTTTTCTGATTGATTCAACCGGTGATACCACGGTCATGACCAAGCAGATCGTTGAGCTGTTAGGAACCCGGGGTGGTAATTGGGAAATTCTGGCAACGTCTGCCTTCGTATCCATCGCTGTACCGCTGATGGTGTTTTTCGCCATGCAGAAATACCTGGTTCGCGGGCTTCTGGCTGGTTCAGTCAAATAGGAGAGGAAACAAAATGGCCAACCTTAAACTGACCAATGTCGAGAAGACCTACGGCGGGTCTGTCAATGTGCTCAACAACATCAACCTGGATATCAAGACCGGCGAGCTGATCGTCTTTGTGGGACCATCCGGTTGCGGCAAATCCACGCTGTTGAGAATGATTGCCGGGCTGGAGTCCATCACCTCTGGTGACTTCACCATTGATGGTGAGCGCATGAACGACATGCCGCCAGCACAGCGCGGCATTGCGATGGTGTTTCAATCGTATGCGCTTTATCCGCACATGACAGTACGCGACAACATGTCGTTTGCCTTGAAGCTTGCCAAGAAGTCGCCTGCCGAGATCGATGCGGCCATAACTAAAGTAGCCAATACGCTGCAGCTCACGGAGTATCTGGACCGTTTACCCAAGGCTTTGTCAGGTGGTCAGCGGCAGCGCGTAGCCATTGGCCGCTCTATCGTGCGTGATCCCAAGGTGTATCTGTTCGACGAACCGTTATCGAACCTCGACGCTGCCTTGCGTGTCGCGACGCGTATCGAGATCGCTCAGCTCAAGGAGAGCATGCCAGAGTCCACCATGGTGTACGTCACGCACGATCAGGTAGAGGCCATGACTTTGGCCACGCGTATCGTGGTACTGGCGAACAAGGGTATCGCTCAAGTGGGTAGCCCGCTGGACTTGTACGAACGGCCGGAGAACGAGTTCGTGGCGCAGTTTATTGGCTCACCTGCCATGAACCTGCTAAGCGGCAAGATAGTTGAAACCGGGGATGTGACGCAAGTTAGCGTGGATCACGGTAACGGTGTTATCGCAGCCAACATACCGTCGTCTCCTGACATGAAAGGGGCTTCTGTGAATGTGGGTATGCGCCCTGAAGACATGGTGCCTGTTACCGGTGAAAACTATGCGTTTGAAAGCAAGGTTGAAATCTCCGAAGCTCTGGGTGAAGTTACTCAAGTGTATTTCGAAAGACAGACACCCGAGAGTTCGCCGGTTATTGCCAAGCTGCAGGGCATACACAGAGATGTGCGTTCCCAGACCATGCGAATGTCTGCCGATCCTGCCAAAGTGCATCTGTTTGCTGACGGCCAGTCACTCTTGTATCGATGAGTCGTTAACGACCATTCCATTCTCCAGGAAAAGTACCACTGCATGATTGTTTCATCGATCAGTATTGTCGAGCCAGAAGTTGTTGTTGACAAGGACTGGTGGCGCGGCGCTGTTATCTATCAGATTTACCCGCGTTCGTACCAGGATTCCAATCATGATGGCGTGGGGGATCTCGCTGGTATCAAGGATCGGCTTGAGCACATAGCTGAGCTGGGTGCGGATGCGGTATGGATATCGCCTTTCTTCAAATCGCCCATGAAGGATTTCGGTTACGACGTTTCAGACTACAAGGACATCGATCCCATGTTCGGTGATCTGCCTTCGTTCGATGAGATGGTTGAACATGCGCATTCGCTGGGGTTGAAAGTCATGATCGATCTGGTGATGTCGCACACCTCAGATCAGCACAGCTGGTTTGCGCAATCCAGTTCCAGTCGCGACAACGAGCGTCACGACTGGTATGTATGGGCCGATGGCAAACCCGATGGCAGCCCGCCCAACAATTGGCTATCCATATTTGGTGGCCCTGGCTGGTCCTGGCATTCAACGCGTTGTCAGTATTACCAGCACAACTTCCTGAACTCGCAACCGGACCTGAATTTTCATAACCCGGATGTTCAGGATGCGATGCTGGATGTAGCCAGATTCTGGCTTGATAGAGGTGTCGATGGTTTTCGTCTGGATACCATTAATTTCTACTTTTGCGATGATCAGTTAAGGGACAACCCTGCATTACCCGCTGAAGAGCGTAATGCGGATATTGCGCCGGAAGTAAACCCTTACAATTATCAGAACCACCTGTATGACAAGAATCGTCCGGAGAACATCGAGTTTCTGAAGCGTTTCCGTGCCGTACTTGATGAGTACCCTGCCGCCACGGCTGTGGGTGAAGTGGGGGATGCGCAGTACGGCATGCAGATTCTCAAGGACTACACGAAGAATAACGATCGTGTGCACATGTGCTACACGTTCGACTTCCTGTCCGCGGAGTTGCCAACGGCGGATCGAGTCGCTGCGGTTCTGGAGAAGTTTGAATCCGAAGCGGGTGACAGATGGATGTGCTGGGCCTTCTCCAATCATGATGTGGTACGCCATGCATCACGCTGGCGATTGCCCAAGAAACACTACTCACAACACCTGAAGATGCTGGCATCGTTGTTGATGTCGATGCGTGGCTCTGTCTGTCTGTATCAAGGCGAGGAATTGGGTTTGCCTGAGGCTGATATACCGTTTGAGAAGTTGCAAGACCCCTACGGTATTGCATTCTGGCCAAAGTTCAAGGGACGTGATGGCTGTCGTACTCCCATGGTCTGGGACGTCGATTCAGAGAACGGAGGTTTCTCGGACGTTGAACCATGGCTACCGGTTTCAGAGACACACAAACGTCTGGCGGTGTCAGAGCAAACTGGCGATAGCGACAGTTTGCTGGAGCATTATCGGAAGTTTCTGAAGTTCCGACGA
>CALLPU010000444.1 GCA_938016235.1 uncultured Granulosicoccus sp.
TTGAAATCCGGATCATTCAGCGTTTGCGAGTCCACGGTGAATGAGAGCTTGAAATTTTCATCAACGATATCAGCCGCAGCCCATCTCGACAGAGAGTTCAGGCAACTCATCATGATTGTTCGATCAAACGTTTTGCACAACGACGTGCCTTCCAGCTCTGATTTGAATTCTTCCGGCAGAACAATGCCGCCTTCACGAGTTCGTAGTCTGACAAGTGCTTCAGCGCCTGCCAGCACGTAGTTACCCGGGCGTTGCAGGCGCACGATGGGCTGGTACCAGACTTCCACCCGGTTTTCATGCAGTGCCCGTTCTACTGCCCTCGTCGCCATGCCTCCAGTAGTCTGTTTTGCATGGTGCCGCTTCTTCTGCTCGTACATCAGGATATCGGCTTCCATCAGTACCTCATCGAGTGATTTTGTGTCACTGGATGTGGCAAGGCCGATGCTGCACGTGATGTTATGCACACCCTGTGTCGTGACAATAGGATCATCGAAGGCGTTGTGAAGCACCAGCGCGAATTCGGTTGCGTCATGTTCATCCGTATGGGGAAGAATGACTACGAACTCGTCGCCACCCCAACGCGCAAGCGTAGCGCCATCCCAGATCTGATTCGTCAGCCGCTTTGCAACCGTGACAAGCACTTCGTCTCCAGCGCCATGGCCGTAGAGATCATTGACATCCTTGAACCCGTTGAGATCAAGGAACATCACCGAGTGAACATTGCCGCTGTCATCATTCAACTGCTGAATCACCTTGTTGGCGTGTTTTCGATTCAGCAAACCTGTCAGCTCATCGTGCAAGGCTTGATGGCGTAGTCGGGCCTCGACATCTGAGCGCTTTTTCTGATCAAGTTCAAGATCGCGTGCCAGCGTGTCGATAGCGCGTGCCATTCCACCAATTTCGTCATTGTTGGAGTCATGGATTCTGGCCGTCAGATCGCCATTCATGACCTTGTGTGCGGCGGCGGATGTTCGCTTGAGCCTTCTGGCAATAGGCACGAGGCAAAACGTATAGCCCGCCAGCATGACAAACAACGATGTAAAGAAAGCCACGCCCAATACCCGACGCAATTCGATGACTGGCTCGAACGCCTCTTCTTTATCTATCTTGACCACGAGGCCCCATCCGGTGGACGGTATCGTTTCAATGGATAACACCGACTCCACGCCGCGATAGTCTTTCGCGTTCAGGAGAAGGCCGCCTTCAGCGTCCAGTGATTGATTGATAGGCAGGTTCCTGGAATCGGGAACGATCTTGTTGAAAGCAGCCTTGCGATCAAAACGCAGTGGCGTAATGAACTGAGCATGACCATGAATGGTGGGCTGAGCAATGTGAGCCTCACTGCTGTAGCCGACACCCTCGTGCTTTGAAATCAGATCGGTGATCGGGCCCAGGCGAGTTTCCAGCACCAGTGCACCAACCACCTCGTCATTGCTGCTGATGATGGGGGACACCATACCCAGGCGTCCCTGATTGTTGTCGTTGAGAAACGCATCACCGAATAGCGTCTTGACCTGACCCATGGATTGCCTTATCAACGTGGTATCAGCAGGCTGCCACGTGAAGCCCACGGATTCACCCAGCGTCTGGCCGTTTCGATCAACCAGGCGCAGTTCAACGGCAGATGATCCGATGATGCCAGCCTTGTGTTGCAATTTCAGAGCAAGCTGTTGCAGCGGCCAGTCGGCATCTACATTGATAATCGCGAAGCCATCGTAGCCGCCAATGATAGGCCGAGCGTACTGCTCGCCGTCGACCGGTCGTGAGTTTGCCTGTCTGTGTTCATGGATGCCAGCAACAAACTGCTTCACATGGGTGCCTGCCGCGAGGCTGCGTGAGTCCTGTTCGTAACCCGCCAGGATCTCGTTGATACGGGCAGCTTCCAGCCGCTGTGTGTTGGCCAGTGCCGACTCTGTGCGCTCGGTCAGTTGCTGATCAAACAATCTGATCGCTAACGTGCTGACTGCACCCAGTGGTATGAGCACTGCCAACAAACAGAAAACGAGCTTAGCGCGTATTCCCATGGCATCGACTTCCTTTGATACTGCTAAATCCAAGTGTCTCCGGCTGTAGAATCACCAGAGAAGGTTATGGAGCAATTCGCAGAAATCGTGCCCGAAAATGTGAAATGGATTGGCTTTTGAACGGCTTTTACCCGAAAGGATAGAAACTGGCATGAACATTAATTTTCATCCATCTGCCAGAGGCCGCTTGTCACGGGGCTGACAGCCTGATTCCGTAGGCTCAGAGGGAAGATTTCGGTTATTTATAGCCGTTTCATTACAGTTTCCCCGGCGCTGAATTTTGCACCTGAAGCATCAGCAGTTCCGGTATCGCAGAGGCTGGACACCAGAGGATGGCGAGCTGCCTGAACAACACACCCAGGCGCACCGCATCATGTCTGGATATGCCAAGCACCAGCGTGCTTTGTTCTCCGGGCCAGTCCGAACCCGGTGTCGAATCGAGCCCCGTTGCGGGCAGAGCCGGGAGCCTGAGCAGGGCGAT
>CALLPU010000445.1 GCA_938016235.1 uncultured Granulosicoccus sp.
GCACTTCTGGGATGCAACCCCGCTCAACGCGAAGGCCATCGTCAGGCCTGCGAGTACAGCCGAGACCGCTGCCGTGCTGGAACTCTGCCATCAGGCCGGCCAAAGCGTTGTCACTCATGGTGGCGTCACTGGACTGGTTGATGGCAACCTCACCACCGAATCGGACATCATACTGTCGCTGGAACGGCAGACTGCCATTGAAGCCATCGACACGCAGGGTAGAACCATGACCGTGCAAGCCGGGGCAATTCTGCAGTCCATACAGGAAGCTGCAACCACGTCTCATCTGCAATTCGGTCTCGATCTTGGCGCTCGCGGCTCTTGTACTATTGGCGGAAACATCGCAACCAATGCGGGCGGGCTTTCGGTGCTGCGATACGGCATGACCCGAGAACAGATACTTGGATTGGAGGTGGTATTGGCCGACGGCACTATTCTGTCATCCATGAATCGCATGATGAAGAACAATGCCGGTTACGATCTGAAGCACTTGTTCATCGGTAGTGAAGGAACGCTGGGGGTTATCACACGCGCCGTGCTGAGATTACGACCGGCAACGCCGGAAATTGACACAGCACTGCTGGCATTTTCATCGTTTGAGCAAGTGACTGGGCTGCTTAGCCAACTGGGCGCATCACTCAACGACACTCTCGATGCATTCGAGGTCATCTGGCAACCGTTTTATCAACTGAACACGAATCCGACGCTGGAAGGCACCACCCAGGCTCCGCTGCCCGCCAGTTATCCACTCTATGCCATCGTAGAAACGCGCAGCAACGACAGCAACAACGCACAACGATTCGAAGAAGCACTGGAGCAGGCACTCAATAGTGGACTGGTTCAAGATGCCGTCATTGCGCAATCCGAGAGAGAGCGAGCTTCCATCTGGCAAATTCGCGAGAACATCGATATTGCTCTCAAGCACGATCCGGTTTTTGTCTACGACATCAGCTTACCCATTGCAGACATGCACCACTACGTCGACACTGTTATCGAACGTCTTGAACAGCACTGGCCCGGCGTTATCGTCTACGTTTATGGGCACCTCGCTGATGGCAACCTTCATATTCTGGTTGTCCCGCCCTGCGAAAGAGCGCCAAGCGAGCAAGAGCGTGACGCCTGGCAAGAGCTCAGTCACTCCATTGTTTACACACCATTGAAAGATCTTGGTGGATCAGTTTCAGCTGAACACGGCATTGGTCTGACTAAAAAGGCTTACCTCTCTCTGTCCAGAACGCCAGAAGAGATTGCATTGATGCGAACCTTGAAGCGTACGCTGGACCCGACAAACCTGCTGAATCCTGGCAAGGTTGTCTAATCTGGTTTCCTGTTGAATACACCCTCGGGGGAATGTTGAGCCACTAAACCATTCTCCCGTTTTTGATTCATTTACCTGCCTGTCATTTTCCCGGAGATAGTGAGCCCGCATGCTTCAGGTTGCAAGCCTGGTACTGCCTTTGTTCGGGCTGGTACTGTTGGGTTACATAACAGGCAAACTCAAAAAAATTCCGCTGGAAGGTCTAGCCTGGCTCAACTTCTTCATACTGTACATTGCCCTGCCTGCCCTCTTCTTCAGGTTGCTGGCGCAAACCCCGCTTGAAGAATTCGCCAACGGATCATTTCTGCTTGGCACAACGCTGGGCACGCTTCTGATCTTTCTGTTGTGTTTTGGTATTGCCCGCCTGTTTCGTCATGCTGACATTCAATCAGCCACCATTCAAGGCTTTGCAGGAGCGTACGGCAATATCGGGTATATGGGGCCGCCGCTGGCAATAGCCGCATTCGGTCCGCAAGCCGGGGTTCCCGTGGCGCTGGTGTTCTGCCTGGACAATGCCATGCATTTCACCCTCGCACCCACGCTCATGGCGCTGGGTAACGAACAACACCAATCGGTTATCAATGTCATCGCGGGGATCCTTCGCCGCATATTCACGCATCCGTTCATACTGGCAACCCTGGCCGGAATAGGCGCTGCCTGGTTGAATCTGTCACTGCCCGTTGCAATGGATCAGCTTCTGCTGTCCGCATCCAACGCTGCCGCACCCTGCGCGCTTTTCGCCATGGGTGTCACTGCCGCTCTACGTCCGTTAAAACGCGTCCCGTTCGAGCTTACCTATCTGGTTCCGGTGAAGCTGATTCTGCATCCGTTGTTGATCTATGTGCTAGTCAGTAGTATTCCAGGTACGGACCCCACCTGGATTCATGCGGCGGTGCTGCTGGCTGCATTGCCATCGGCAACCAACGTCTTCGTCATTGCTCAGCAATATCACGTGTGGGAAGAGCGGGCTTCCAGCGCCGTTGTGGTCTCAACACTGTTTTCAGTAGTAACAGTCACCATCTACCTCTATCTGGCGACGAATGGGTATCTTTAGCCACCAACCGGACGATCTGTTACTGATGAGTGAAACAACATCCCAGTGCTCACTGGAGGTGCAACGACAACGAACCAGAGCGGCCTTGGCCAATCTTTTTATCGGTGACGCGTTGTCCATGCCCGTCCACTGGTACTACAACCCTGGTGATATTCTCAGGCAATTTCCACCCTTGGGCATCCAGCGAATGGAGGGTGCCCCGGATACCCACCCCAGCAGCATCATGGCCTTGCACTCTACAAACCAGGGTGGACGTGGGAGCCAACCTTCCGAGTCCGAAAAACAGATCATTGGTGATGTCATTCTCAAAGGACGCAGGCATCTCTGGGGACGGCGAAATGGGCACTATCATCACGGACTACGAGCGGGTCAGAACACGCTCAATGCGTGGTGGGCGCATCGTCTGCTGAAGTACATGGTTACAACCGACCACTACACTACCCGGACATGGGTACAGGACTACATCGATTTCATGTTGGCGGACCCACCCGCGCATCCGGACACGTATGCAGAGAGTTGCCATCGAGGATTTTTTGCCAACCTGGAATCAGGTAAAGATCCGTTGGAGTGTGGTGCGGTAACGCACGATACGCCGTCCATGGGCGCACTGGTTACCGTGGCTCCCCTGGCGTTGGCGCTATTACCATCCTTACCGCTGGTAGAGGTACAACAACAGTGCCGCGAACATGTGTGGTTGACTCACCCAGACAACGCATTGATGAAGGTGGTCGACCACTATGTTCAGTTGATGTGGCAGCTGCTGAGCCGCCCGGCCGATGACGAGAGCCCAGCGGCATTTGTTGATGCTGCCGCAGTGATCAGTGGAACCCGTCTCGATCGGCTGATTGATCAACCGCGGGGAGATGCGTATGTGGTGGGTCGGGTATATTCGCTGGCCTGCTACATCACCGATTCTTGGCCGAGTGTGTGTTACCTGGCTGCGCGCTATGGCCAGACGCCCGAAAAAGCCATGCTGATCAATACGAACCTGGGGGGTGAGAACGCACACCGGGGGTCCGTGCTCGGAACGCTAGTCGGTTTGGCGTCGGGAGGATTTCCCGCTCACTTGTTCGAGACACTGGATGAGCGAACCACGGTGGCTGGCGACATTGAACAATGGTTGAACCGCTACTATGCCAACTGAAGCCGCAGGCGCAATGTCGAGCAAACACGAAACAGTACTACCATGGTGATCAGACAATAGGCGCTCATGACGAGTAACTGAGTTTCAAACCCGAACTGCCGGTCTATCAGCCAGCCTGTTAACCCGGGTCCCAGCGCAGAGGCGAACACCATCGCCGCCGACACGACAGCTCTCACGGCTCCCAGATGGCGAGTCCCGTACAGCTCGGGCCAGATGGCACCAAACACGGCGCTGGAAACACCGTACGAGCCACCCAGCAGGAACATGAACAGCGCCATCGTCAACGGATGAGTTCCGGTGGCCAAAACCGCGCACCCCAACGACAACGGCAACAGAAAGAACGGCAACAGCTGTCGAGCGCTGAATCTGTCGATCAGCTGCCCTGTGACCAGGCCAACGGACACCGAGGTGATGGCCATGATCGTAAACGCTCCCGCCACCACGGAGGCTGGCCAGGATTTCAACTCGCTCAAGTGCACCTGGTGGAAAAAGACGGACGTACCGATAAAAGCCGGCGCAAGTACGCCTGTACAAACGGCCCAGAATGGCACATCGCGAAGCACCTCCGCTCGGGTCCATTGTCTACCGGTTTCCTGATTGTCACGATCCTGCTGCGAGGGCGTGCGTGGCATCGACAGACAGACATAGCTCAGGGGCAACGCCACAACAATCAGCACGGCGGCAGCCATCATCCAGGTTGATCGCCAGCCGACCCAGCCCAGCATGGCAACAATGAACAGAGGCAAAAGCCCTTCACCGATTTGATGACCGATTGTTGTCACCGATACCGCCCGCCCGCGTTCCAGCACGAACCAGCGCCCCATGGCAACCATTGCGGTGTGCGACATCATGCCCTGTCCCAACAGGCGCAGCAGATAAATGCTCAATAACAGCACCGCAACGCTGTTTGCGCTGGCCAGCATCAGGCTGGCGCCTGCCAGGAGCACAATCAGAACCACGGCCACGTTAACGACCGGCACTTCATCCAGCACGCGGCCTATGAGAATCAAAGTGGCTGCGCTGGCTAGCGTGGCCAGCATGTAAATGAGTCCGAAATCTCCATGACTGAGATCAAAATCCAGACGAATAACACCCGCAAAGCTGGCGATAAAGAAAGTTTGGCCGACACTTGAAAAGAATGTCAGCAAAACTCCACCCGCCAACCACCGTGAATTACTCGTCAGGAAGCGACCAAATGTCCGAAATTGGTCACGCATTCGAACTCACTAAGGCCATGGAAGCTGATAGGTCCGTCAAAAAGCGGTATACTTGCGAGTCGTGTCGGGCAAGAAACACCCTGACACTCGTGGAATTGGGAAAAGGGCGCGGCGCTCTCGCCAACACACACCGAATATTCGATGATGGTAATACCTTTTCTGGCTTTAAAATCAAAGCGTTCGTAACTTTATATCCCAACCGCCGACAACATCTACACAACTGATTTCCGGGCAGTGAAAGCTGACTGGTTATCCACCCTATTCGTCAAGAGATTATTACGTGAGTCAAGCCGACAACGAACAGCAACTGAGAATTTGGAAAGACCTGGCCATCAGCAAGCAAGTGCTGATGAACGAAGCCGCTTCAGCCCTGAAATTGAAAGACGATTTTACCGCTGATGACCTGAGAGCTGCTCTCGACCTCGCTATCAGGCGTGCTGCAGATGCCGACAGCGACATGGCCGACACCCGCAATAGAGCTTCCGAAGAAATCGGAGCGATGCAGGCAGAGGTCAAAAAAACGATCAAGTCTCGTACCGAGGCTGAAAACCAGCGCGACGCCGCTCTGGCCGAGAAACAGGCTGCAGAGCAGGCGTTGGCCGTAGGCCGAAAAGACAACGCCGACGCCTTGCAAAAAGCAAAACGCCAGGTGGATGAAAAGCAGCGTGAGTTGAAAGCCATCAACACGGCGCTCGCAGATACACCTGAAAACATTGTCAAGAAGCTCAAGACACTCAAAAAGCAGAAATTGGACGAGGCCAACGCCCGTAAAACGGCTGAAGACGCCAACCGAAAACTGAAAAAAGAAAACAAGCAGCAAAAAGAAGAGCTGGACACCTTGTCGGAGCTCAAAGAACAGGCAGCCAGTCTGTTAGCCGCCTACCGTGAGCTGCGCACCTGGGCTGACGAAATGGAAGCCAAAACTGACGATGCGGATGCGGCACCCAAGGCCGACGCCAAGCTGCTCTCTGATATCGAGACAACAACCGCAGGTGCCGACGAAGCGGAAGAAACCCGCGAAGCCGCCACAGCCTGATCGATTGCTTGCCGGACCACAGTCCGGTCGACGAGTCCGTCCCCATGCTGTGGACGGGCTCGACAGTCCACGTATGAGGATAGCTTTGCCAGAGTGACAGGACATGGCTATCACTCATGGCCTCCCGTAAATTTTCTTGCCCGAATCGACCGGTTTTCGGTGGGCTTTACGGCACGAAGGCTGTTCTGTGGAGTACAGTCTGGGTATCAGTTTCACCGCCTGAGCGCTTTGTGGATTGACCATGACTGCTACCACCAACATACCGGCTGCTCTGCCCGCGGACGGGATTTCAAACCATTCCGGGCAATCCACTGAAAACAACGATGATCTGGACAGGGATCATCTGGCGTGCGCGTTTCGGCTGGCAGAATGCTTCGGTTTTCACGAAGGTATCTGCAATCATTTTTCGTTACGGCTCGACGGTGAGGAAGAACGCTACCTGATTAATCCTTATGGCACGCACTGGTCTCAGATGACACCCGATGCGTTGCTGTTGATTGATGGGGATGGCAACGTGCTGTCTGGCAACGGAAGCGTGGAAGATAGTGCGAGATACATCCATGTAGCGGCACATCGAGCGAATCGCCGCCACAAGGTGGTATTACACACACACATGCCGTTCGCCACCACCCTGACAATGCTGGACGGAGATGCGGGTAAATTACCCATGACGCACCAGACTGCCGTACGGTTTCATGATCGCGTGGCGTACGAATCCCGTTTTGGCGGCCTGGCACAAAGCCCGGATGAAGGCGAGCGTCTGGCGCGCAAAAGCTCGACATCAGCGACAACCGATATCCTATTTCTGGCCAATCATGGGGTGGTTGTCAGTGGCGAAAGCGTAGCCATGGCATTTGACGATCTTTACTACCTTGAACGAGCCTGTCGGCAACATGTTCTGGCCCTGCAAACAGGTGCTCCACTCAAAGTGATTCCGGATGATGTTGTCAAACTCACTGCCGAACAATTCCATCGCGATATGCCTGCATTCGCTGATCAGCATTTTGCCGCATTGAGGCAGGTTTTATTATCTCATCCTGATCACCATTTCACTTTCTGATCCACAGCACAACGATTACTCATGTCATCGTCAGCAGATCCATGGCAACCACACTTCGCTGGAGACAAGTGCCTGATATTGGAATTCGGACACACCATCGACAAGGATCTGGTTGATAGTGTCGTTGCATTGAATGCGCGTATTTCCCATGCCATGGGCGAAGGTCAGCTGACGGGATTGCTCGAAACCGTACCTACCTTTCGCTCATTGGCGCTGATCTATGATCCGTTACAGATCCATCCTGATGAACTGCTCAATCAACTTCGCAACCTGAAGACGACTGAGCTCAACGCCACCTCTGAGTCCACTCGAGAGTTTCTTGTCCCGGTGCACTACGGTGATGAAACAGGCCCGGATCTGCAAAGCGTTGCCAGCCTGACAAACCTGGCTGTTGAAGAGGTTGTGTCGCTACATGCGCAAACCCGGTTTACCGTTTACATGCTTGGTTTTTTACCCGGTTTTGCCTTTCTCGGCGACACACCGGCTGAACTGCATCTGCCGCGCCGATCGGAACCACGCGTTCGGGTTCCTGCTGGAAGCGTAGCCATTGCCAAGCAACTTACCGGGATCTACCCCTGGGATAGTCCCGGGGGTTGGCATATCCTCGGCAACTGCCCGGTTCCCCTGTTCGACGGGCACTTGCAACCACCCGTGTTGTTTGCCGCTGGCGATACCGTCAGATTCCGCTCCATCGACCGCGATGAATTCGAGGCACTCCAGGAAATCACAGCACTGGGAAAGTTCGATCGAGAAACACTGCACGTACACCGGGATACATCACCATGAGCGGGCAGTTGCGCGTTGAACGCCCGGGTTTACTCAGCACCATCCAGGATCGGGGACGGTATGGGCTGCGACACCTGGGTATACCGTGGTCGGGTTGCCTGGTTCCTGGCTGGCAGCAACTGGCCAACGCACTGGTTGGGAACTTGCCCGACCACAGCATCATAGAAAGCTGGGAAGGCGGGCTGAAACTGACGGTTATCGACAGCACCGTCCGCTTCGCCGTCGCAGCAGACAACTCCGCCGACGTGCAACTGGAATCAGGCAACGGAACAACCCGGTTACAACCGATGCGTAGTTACACTGCTGAACCAGGTGACACCCTTGCGTTGAACAATACCGGAAAGTTCAGAGTGGCGATCATCGCTATTGCCGGATTGGACATCAAACCCCAACTGGGCAGCACTTCCACGTATGCCAAAGCCAGTCTGGGCGGGTTGAACGGAGCGCCTCTGACGGCCGGCGCGGTGCTGGATGTTACCAGCTCTCCTTCCGGGCCTGAACACCGATGCACCAACCCGCTGATATCTGCTTACGAGCAGACAGAGCTTCGTGTTGTTATCGGCCCTCAGGAGGATCACTTCTCCGCTCAGGGTTTGCATAACCTGTTAAACGGTGAATACACCCTGGGCAGTGATGCGGATCGAATGGGTGTGCGGCTATCCGGACCCTCCGTCCTGCACAGGGACGATGCCGCCAAAGATATCGTGTCCGATGCCATTGTTCCCGGATCCATTCAAGTGCCCGGCAGTGGGCAGCCAATCGTGTTGCTCAGCGACGCCCACACAGCGGGCGGTTATCCCAAGATTGCAACGGTCATCTCTATCGATCTGCCACTTCTTGGGCTGCATCGCCCCGGCACAACGATTCAATTTCGCGCCGTCACCATCAATGAGGCAATTGAAGCCGTGCGTCTTCAGCAGGCATTACAGTTAAAGGCCATGCGAAACAAACAAACAGTGGTCGATATTGACTACACGACGCATACGCTGTTATCCATTAATCTGATAGACGGCGTAACCGATGGTCAAGTCTCCTAGCGGACAGTACTGACGGGCACTGTCAAACACCTTCATCCTCTCCATCAGGAGTAAAGAATCCATGTTGCTGAATCTTAACGCCGATCTGGGTGAGTCGTATGGGTCCTGGTCCATGGGCGATGACGTTAACCTGCTCAAGGTTGTCAATTCAGCCAATGTCGCCTGCGGGTTTCATGCTGGCGATCCTCTGGTTATGGCTAGTACCGTTGAAGCGGCGAAACAGTCCGGTGTCAGTATCGGTGCGCACCCTGGATTCCCAGACTTGCAGGGCTTTGGACGCAGAGCCATGGCTCTTTCTGATGCCGAGCTGCACGCACTCATACACTATCAACTGGCAGCGCTTGATGGCATGAGTCGCTGCCGCGGTTTGGCGATGACGCATGTCAAACCGCACGGTGCACTCAACAACATGGCTTGCGAAGATGCCCACCTGGCCGCCGTGATCGTTCGCGCAGTGCAGCAGTACAATGATGAGTTGATATTTCTGGCGCCCGTATTGTCGGAACTCGCCTCGGCAGCCCTCAGCACTTCTATGCCAGTGGCCCTCGAAATATTCGCAGACCGCGCGTACACCGCTCAAGGTACCCTGGTTTCACGGCGCAAACCCGGCGCCGTTATTGACAACGCACAGGACTGTATCGCCCATGTGCAGAACATGATTCGGTCTAACGGGGTGGTGACTGAAAACGGCGACACACTCGCCACCGATTTTCACAGCATTTGCGTTCACGGTGACAACGCACACGCTGTGGAAACGGCACAACTGATCAAGAGCGCCCTACTCGCGGATGGTCACCAGTTGCGAACCTTGCCGGAAGTCATGACGGGGCGGTAATTAACCCATTCAATTTCGCAAGCCGACCGTGATGGTCTATCTTCTAGGATGAGCCGGGTACAGCATATTCAAGAAATCACTGCCGGGCTCACCAGGTTTACACCACCGACAAACCAACATCCGGGAATATCATGACAAACCTGCACAGCATGTCACTGGGTTTTGTTATCGCCTTATCGGCCCTGCTCAGCGCTTGTGGCGAACAGCAGACAGCGCCAACAGGCACCAAGGACACGACACTCTCCAACGCTGATTCTGTCAGCAAAGCCCTGGCATCCAGTAACAGCTCGGCGGCATCGAGCGCGACTGCGACGACCATCGCACCCGTAGCCGGCGCGAGTGAAATTCCGTACCCAGTCTACCCTAATGGCTCAAAATACCGCGTCGGCGGTGAGAACGGCCTCAAAATAGTGGTGTTTGAGACTCAGGACACGTTCGAACAGGTTGATGACTTCTACCGTCAGTCATCCGAGCCCGACAGTATGCCGAGGCTGGTCGCGATGAACGACTACGTTCGATACAGCAGCAGCGGTGACGACAAGGACCCCTGGGCCACCTACCGACCCGGCATCGTCATCCATCAATTCAACGATGATGCGGAAAGAAGTGCAGTTGGTGCGAAGTCAGAGTCTCGCACCAACATCATCATGAGCTACTGAAGGCTCTACGCCTCGGCAATCAGCTCTGGCGAACTGCTGCATGACCGATCTGCAGCCGCATGATCTATCGAGCGAACCGGTCGAACAGCCGGTCGTGCCTCCACACACCCTTCAGTAACCTCTTCCGCCATCAGGTTACCTAACGACATACCTATGGCAGTAGTGACTTTTCTCAGCAACGCGATGGACATGTTTCCTTGACCTGATTCGAGCTGCGCCAGGTAGCGTTCGGAGACACCGGAAACTTCGGCAAGTCGTTTTCTAGACATGCTCTTTTCTGCTCGCTGACGACGAACTCGCTGCCCAACGACAAGCAAGAATTCGTCGGTTGACAAGCTATCCAACAAAGGCGCTGCTGGGGTTGACTGCTCTGGTGTGTACATCGTTTGAAGCCGCTCCATTTGTGACAAGAACTCACGTCTCTTATTCTGGGCGACAAGATATCATGTCAATCCATCGACGGAATAGCGAATTCGGCAACATTTAACACTTAACGACATTCAAAAAACGAGATTGCTGGTCTCGTTATCAGTTCCAATCACGAAAACCGTACCAAAATCGCACCGCAGCAACCTCTGAACCCCACATTATCAACTGGACGGACCACTAGTCCTCCAGTAACCGCTTTGCTTTCTCCAGACGGGCGTTCAGCTGCTCTTGCGACTCGGCCTGGACAATGCGCACACCCTCCCCCATGGCCTGCTTGCGGTGTCGCACCATAAGCACCATGCCCCCCAGAGCGATGATCAGCAAGGCAAAAGGCGCGATCCAAAGGACTGCCGTTTTGCCCCCAAACCGCGGACGGTAGAGTACGAATTCGCCATAACGGGCAACCAGATACTCATCGATGTCCGACTGCCCTTTGCCCGCCAGGATCTGATCACGGATTTCCCGACGTAAATCACCCGCCAGGCTCGCGTTGGAGTCAGCAAGATTCTGATTCTGGCATTTCAGGCAACGGTATTCCTTGAGCAACGCGTAATACATCTGCCGCTGATCGGGATCGTCGAAGGCCACCAATTCATCAGCAGCAGCTGCCCAGTGAGGGGCATGCAAGCCAGCCAGCAGCGCCACTATCAGCGTGAGAGAAGAAAAACGCATCAACCTGCCTCCTTCTGCAAGTCGTCGATGATGGGAATCAACTGCTCCAGCAGCGCGGCCTCATCAACTGGCCCTACATGCTTGTACCGCACCCGCCCCTGGTGATCAATGATGAACGTTTCCGGCACGCCATAGACACCCCAGTCGAGCCCGACATCGCCTCGACGGTCATCCAGCAGATAGGTGAATGGATCTCCCAGCCTTGCCAGCCACTGTTGGGCGTCGCCGGGTTGATCCTTGTAGTTCAACCCGACCAGGGGTAAGTCCCGTTGTTGTGCAAGACTCACCAGATACGGATGCTCCTGCACACAAGGGCCACACCAGCTTGCCCAGACATTGAGCACCCACACCTGCCCTCGCAGTGCCTCGCTGTTAAACTCGTCATCGATTGACTGATCGGGCGATCGGGGTAGCTGCGCTACGACAATGCCGGGTGCAGGTTTGTCTATCAGTGGCGAAGGCAATTCGGCCGGATCGAGAGTCAGGCCCTTGGCCAGAAACCCTGCCAACGCCGCAAACAGCGCCAGTGGCAGTAACTTGAGCAACAGATTCATCAGGTGCCTGAAGAACCGGCTGATGGCCCGGCCACCGACGCCGCCGACACTCCCATGCCTTTTGCTTGCTGACTGCCACGAGCTGTGGACACTGACTGCCCGGTACCGACAGACGCTTTAGCGGGTGCCCCCACACGACGGTATCGACGGTCGAGCGCAGCGAGTAATCCACCCGCCGCCATGAACAGGGTACCCAGCCAGATCCAGCGGATGAAGGGTTTGGTCTGAATACGAACGCTCCAGGCGCTGCCGCCATCGAGAGGTTCCCCCAATGCTATGAACAGATCACGGGTGAGCCCTGCGTCTATACCCGCCTCGGTCATGGTGTCTCTGCGCACATCGTAGAAACGTTTCTGCGCCACGATATCGCCTACGGCCCTGTTGTCTCGCTCCACCGCAAAGCGCGCTTCGATAGCATTGAAATTGGCACCCCGCACTTCATCCAGCTTCGCGAAGTTAAAAGTGTATCCACCCACGTTATGAGTGTCCCCGAGCTCCATCCTCACGGTTTGTTCTTCTGTGTAGATGGATGTCAATGCCACTCCCACCGTAAATACGGCAATACCCACATGGGCGATGCTCATCCCCCAGAAAGCGGCTGGTGT
>CALLPU010000446.1 GCA_938016235.1 uncultured Granulosicoccus sp.
TTGGCTTCTTCTTTACTGCGCATGGAACGCGTTTCATCCTTATCCGCATCATACAGGCGGGTTTCCTGAACGACTGTGCCACCGCTTTCCAGAATATCGATCTGGCGTTCCACTTCAAAATCTATCGCACGTTCCAGAAACCGAAACGAGTTCAGATTCTTGATCTCCGTGCGGGTGCCGAGTGTTTGTTCACCCGCCGGGCGCATGGAAATATTGGCATCACACCGAAACGAACCTTCCTGCATGTTGCCATCACAGATGTCGATGTAGCGAACCAGAGAATGAATATAGCGCGCATAGGCAACGGCTTCAGTTGCCGAGCGCATGTCGGGCTCCGACACAATCTCAAGCAAAGGCGTGCCGGCTCTGTTGAGATCTATACCCGTGCAGCCTTCAAACATGTCGTGAACCGATTTGCCTGCATCTTCCTCCAGATGCGCTCGCGTCAGCCCAACCGTTTTCTCCCGTCCGTCAGGCAACGTCACGGTGATTTTGCCTTCACCCACAATAGGAAAAGCCATCTGGGATATCTGATAGCATTTTGGTAGATCAGGGTAGAAGTAGTTCTTTCTGGCGAACACAGATCGCTTGGTGATGTTCGCATCAGTGGCCAGGGCAAACCTGACCGCCATGCGCACCACGTCCCGGTTAACGACCGGCAATACACCCGGTAAACCCAGATCAACCGCTGATGCCTGCGTATTCGGCTCGGCCCCAAACGCGGTAGACGCACCCGAGAATATTTTTGATTTCGTTGCGAGCTGCGCGTGTATTTCCAGCCCGATTACCGTTTCCCATGACATAGTCAGCTAGCCTTCGGTTCAATCAATGGTCGCGGGCGACTGCAAATGCCAGTCGGTTGAGCTTTGGTAACGATGTGCCACATTCAGCAACAGAGACTCCTCGTTGGCAGGCGCTACTAACTGCAATCCCACGGGCAGACCATCAACAAAGCCACACGGTGCTGACAGTCCGGGGAGACCCGACAAGTTTGCTGAGACCGTGAACAGATCGTTCAAATACATCGCAATGGGATCATCCGTTTTTTCACCACGCACGAACGCGGTGGTGGGTGTGGTTGGCCCGGCAATCACATCAACCTCTTCAAATGCCGCCGTAAAATCGTTGCTCACGAGCTGACGCACCTGCTGGGCTTTTCGATAGTAAGCATCGTAGTAGCCGGCGGATAATGTATAGGCACCAATCAGTATGCGACGCTTGACCTCTGGGCCGAATCCTTCGCCACGAGAGCGCTTGTACAAGTCCTCAAGATCCTGAGGGTTTTCGCACCGGTGACCAAATCGAACGCCGTCAAAGCGCGACAGGTTGCTAGACGCTTCGGCCGGTGCAATGATGTAGTAAGCCGGCACACACAAGCCCTGGTTAGGTAGTGATACCGTTTTGAGGATCGCGCCCATGCGCTCAAGCTCTGCCAAGGCTTCAGTGACACTGTCGGCCACCGCACTGTCCAGACCCTGTGCGAAGTATTCCTCGGGTACGCCAATGCGCAAGCCCTTGATGTCTTTGTTGAGCTGCGATGAGAAGTTGGGCACTGCAACATCGCTGCTCGTGGCATCACGAACGTCATGACCTGCCATGCCTTGTAACAGCAACGCACAATCTTCGGCCGTTCTGGCCATTGGGCCACCTTGATCCAGACTGGAGGCGAACGCCACCATGCCATAGCGAGACACGCGGCCGTAGGTAGGTTTGATACCGGTAACGCCGCAAAATGCCGCAGGTTGACGAATTGAACCGCCGGTATCGGTGCCAGTGGCGGCACTAGCCAGCTGAGCGGCAACAACGGCGGCGCTTCCGCCCGACGAACCGCCTGGGACGCGATCGTGCTGCCATGGATTGGCCACGGCTCCGAAATAACTGTTCTCGTTGGAAGAACCCATGGCAAATTCGTCCATGTTGGCTTTACCCAGCGTCACAACCCCTGCAGCGTTGAGCTTGTCTACCACCGTTGCATTGTAAGGAGCGATGAAATTTTCCAGCATCCTCGACCCACAGGTTGTCTTGATTCCCTGCGTGCAGAAAATGTCCTTGTGGGCAATGGGTATCCCTGTGAGCGGACCACCCTTGCCTTGTTGCAGAATGTCATCAGCTTTTGCCGCCTGTTCCCGGGCACCTTCCGCATCAACCTGCAGGTAGGCGTTCAACGCTGGATTCAGGCGTTCGATTCTCTGCAGGTAATGATCGACCAGCTCGCGGCTCTTCAGCTCACCGCTGGCGAGAAGCGCTGCTTGCTGTGCAAGCGTCTTGTCATGCATGGTTAAAACAGCCTGTCTTGTTGGGTCTTGAGGAGTGATTCTTCAGGAAGCCGATTACTCGATAACCCGGGGCACCAGAAAGTAACCGTCCTGTAGCGATGGGGCCGGGGCCTGCAGCACATCACGCTGATCGTGCTCACTGACCACGTCATCACGCATGCTCAACGTGGCACTGGCAGGATGCGCCATGGGCTCGACACCGGTAGTGTCCACGGCCTGCAGTTGCTCCACCAGATTGAGCATGGTGGACAGATCTGCTGCCAGGGGCGCCAGGTCCTCTTCGTTGAGCCCTAGCCGTGCCAGATGCGCGATGGATTTTATATCGTCTGTTGTCAGTGCCACAAAAGTCAGCCGGTCTTGAGGATGCGAGCGCAGGAATCTAGCATAATGTACCCCATTCAGCCGCGTTACTCCCCTACAGGAGCTACACAGACAAGAGCAAAAGCAGACTCATGAGCGAAAATCCTGACACCCACCCGGCGTTTGACGAAGCACGCATTGATACGCTGGAGCTCAAACTGATGGACCTGGAGAACACCGTGCAGGAACTCAATGAGGTCATTCTGCGCCAGTATCGCGACATCGAACGACTGCAACTTCAGCAGGAAGAGCTGTTGAAGCGGGACACGGGCTCTGGCAGTGCCGCCAACCCATCAGCTCAGGATGAGCTGCCACCTCATTACTGAACAGCCCCTAGCGGCCCAGAATCAACGTATCGCCGACGATCCCGTAGGGCGGAACCACCATATTGCGCTTGGCTCCCTGAGCCTCAAACACGCGCCCAGCCAGATCGTATCGGGCCTTGCGGCAGGAATCGGCGAAGCCACCCTGCCAGCGCTTGCCCTGGAACATGGATTCGTCAGCGGGCAAGAACTCAAGGGAACACCCCAGATCGGTGCCCAGGGCAATTGCCACAAACCAGTCAGGTGACTCAGACCTGAAGTCGTTGGCCATGCTATCTGGCTGATCCGATTTTGCCGATAGTGCGTCGTACAGTCGCTCATCGCGAGTCCGCAAATTGACCACATCTTCATCGGTTCGGCGGTAGATCAACACCGGGCGCCCTTCCCAGGTGAAAAAATTTACCTCTCCCGGCTGGATTCCACCGATAGCCATTTTCATGCTCGGCAGCGATGGCACCTCTCCGGTACCCGATCGAATGGCCGAGAAAAAAACGTAAACAATGCCAGCCATACCCAGATACAGCATGAGCTTGGCGGCAACTCTGAGTTTGAGACGCCGCGCTGCGGCTTCAGGACTGATCGTTTTCACTTATGCTGTCTGTTTTACGCATGACCGATGAGTGTACGGTACACATGAACGAGTGGACGCCACCGACGATTATCGGAATATGCCGTGACTCTCCAGCACCCGATGACTGGCTGGTTCGTTGTGACGATCTGGGTATACCGATTCGCCATGATGCAGCAGGCGATGAGTGGGTTCTGGAGTATGCCGATGACACCCTGTCGCTGATCCGCCCGGATGGTGTCAGGGTAGCGGTAGACTTTGCCGCCGGTAAAACTCGCCACCGAGCGCAGGAAGCTGGTCGCGGTGCGGGGGTTCTGAGCAAGGCGCTGGGAATCGCTACATTCCGAAAACGCCATGGGCGGTTACCGCAAGTGTTTGATGGCACCGGTGGATGGGGGCAGGATGCCTGGGCCATCGCGTCGCTTGGCTGCATGGTCGTTGTGCTGGAAAAGCACCCCATTGTCCACGCGCTATTGACCAATGGGCTGTGCAGAGCGTTAGTGTCTGAGGACAGCAACAGCATTGCTGAACGTATCAAGCTGCATTGCGGCGATGCTGCAAACTGGCTCCAGACCATGACCACTGACGTGATCTACCTGGATCCGATGTATCCCACCCGCCAGCGAAAGAAAGCGGATTCCAAGAAAGGCATGCAATTTTTGCATGCGCTGCTTGGCCCGTCAGATGAAAGCATCTCGAGCCAGTTACTGGCCACCTCATTGGAGCATGCACAGGAACGCGTTGTCGTTAAACGACCCAAGGGCGCCGATCCACTGACCACGCCCACGGGATGGACAGGACAGACATCGACCATTGCGTCTCCCAACACCCGGTATGACATTTACTTGCAACGGTGAGTGTCTGCAGCTGTGAGAAATGTGGTCTGGTCAGCACCTTGACGTTGGAAAATGAGACCGGACCGCAGGACTTCCATCTGGGTTCCTGATTACCATAAGCGCCGAAGGTCATACGCACTGAGGGCCAGAACGAGTCTGGCCAGATGGGAACACAGGGATAGTGGATGAATGATGACAGTAGTTGGGCATGCTGCCTAAGGCTTCTTGCGTTCCTGACGCTTCTAAGCGGCACCCACGCGGCATTTGCGCAATCCCAGATGTGCCTGGTGCCCGAAGCGGGCGCACCCTCTTGTGGCGTTACCTCATCACCCGGCAGTAGCCCTGTTCAATCACCAGTTCCTCACCATGTTGGTAATCCCATCGATGTGGTCAGTGGCAACAAGTATCAATATGAACTGGATTACCGGTCGTTTGCCTCAGGGCTTACACTGGCCCGCCACTACAACAGTTCGTTGTCGCAGTACAACGTAGATGTTGGCCCTGGTTGGCGTCACACCTATCAGGTTGTGATGACAAAGGTCAGCGATGATCAGCTGAATATTGTGCAGAGTGATGGGCGGCTAATCAATTTCCGACGAAC
>CALLPU010000447.1 GCA_938016235.1 uncultured Granulosicoccus sp.
TGAAGCTGGGCGAATAGTTCAGACCGGCACTCATCGAGAGCTCGCAGCGGTACCGGGACCTTATCAGCGACTGTGTGAGATTCAGCATTCATTGGACACGGTTATCGACAAGGAACTATTCGGCACTTGAGTCTTAGACCAACAAGTCAAATACCATGAACGATCAGTTAAACGTGTACGACGAGGAACGAGAGAGCTCCAGCGGCATCCAGTGGGCACTGTGGCGCCAACTGTGGACGTACGCCTGTGCTCATCCACGCGAGCTTGTGTTGCTCGGTGTTTGCGCGCTGGTTACCGCCGCCATGGAGGTCAGTTACCCGCTGATAACTCGCGCCGTCATAGACACGGTCGCACGGGGTGGGCAACTGCACGACCTGACAGGCTACGCCCTGCTGTATGCGCTCACCACGGTTATCGTCGTTATTTCAATCGGGGGTTTCATTCGAATTGGCGGGCTGCTGCAAAGCCTGATCAGCCACGATATTCGCCGTGACGGATTTGCCCGGCTGCAGGAATTGTCGTTCAGCTACTTCAATCAGCGCCCGGTTGGATGGCTGATGGCTCGCATGACCGCCGATTGTGATCGTCTCTCGAACATTCTCGTCTGGGGATTTCTGGATACGGTCTGGGGCCTTGCCATGATGCTGGGAATCGGTGTAGCCATGATCTGGCTAAATCCGTTTCTGGCCCTGATCGTTCTGGCCATACTGCCTGTTCTGGGAATGGCTTCGGTATTCTTTCAGCGTAGATTGCTGCGCAGCGCGCGAGCTGCAACGGCCATCAACAGTCGAGTAACCGCAAGCTACAACGAAGCTATTACCGGTGTTTTAACAAGCAAGGTCTTTGTGCGCGAAACACAAAACAGCCGCGAGTTCGACCAGTTGGCTGACACCCTGTCAGCCGCTAAAGTCAGGAATCTAACCTATGCGGCAGTGTACTTGCCTGTAGTTGTCACGCTGGCCAGTCTGGCTATTGGCTTGACGTTGGTCATCGGTGGATACAATGTACTTGGTGGCGCCATATCGGTAGGTACACTCATAGCGTTTATTCGTTTTGCTACCCAGTTGTTTGAACCTGTGCAACAGATCAGCACACGCTTTGCTGAACTGCAAATGGGACAGGCTTCGGCTGAGCGAATACTGGGCTTGATCAACACAGAGCCCGCTATCAAGGACAAGCCGCACACCCGGTCGGCCCCGAACCAGACGATTCAAACGATCACGCTGCAGAACGTGGGTTTCTCGTATGAGGCCGAGAATAGCCCTGCCATTCTCAAGGACGTCAGTTTGCAGGCTCACTACGGCCAATCCATTGCTATTGTGGGCCCAACCGGGGGTGGCAAGAGTACACTGGTGAATCTCATTGCCAGGTTCTACGAGCCCACGCAAGGCAACGTATTGATTGATGGCGTCGACTACCAGGATTTGGGATTGCATTGGTTGCAGTCGCGTCTGGGTGTCATCTTGCAGGACAACCACATTTTTCACGGCTCCTTGATGAGCAACATTCGCTATGGACAACTGGAAGCCTCCGATGACGACATCATCAAGGCCAGCAAGCTGGCCGGAGCACATGAATTCATCATGTCGCAGCCCGATGGCTATCAAAGCGAAGCCGGAGAACGTGGCGATCGATTATCCGCTGGTCAGAAGCAACTGATTTCGTTCGCTCGAGCGATCGTGTCGGATCCTCAGATATTGATCATGGATGAAGCCACTTCTTCGGTTGATTCCGAGACCGAGCAACAGATTCAAAAGGGACTGACGTCCCTACTCGAGGGGCGTATTGCATTCATTATTGCTCACCGCCTGTCTACCGTTCGCCAATGCGACCACATCGTCTTCATCGATAACGGCCGCATCGCCGAACAGGGATCACATCGGGAGTTGATTGCCAAAAAGGGGCGCTACCGGGAATTGTATCGGCTGCAGCAGCTCGGCGAAGTGCAGGCATAACTCAAGTTCAGCGTACCGCCAGTGTGATCGCGGTACGCTGAATCAGCGCTCGTGAGCCGCTAGTCGGTTTTGCCCTGCACCACTCGATTAAGAATCATGGCGCAAAACAGTATGGCAAAGCCCGCCAGTATTCCTTGCCCTACGGAAGAGTACTGCAAGGCTTCCAGCACGTCTTCTCCCAGCCCTTTGGCACCAATCAAGGAGGCAACTACCACCATGGCCAGACTCAACATGATGGTCTGATTAACACCGGCGAGTATCGACGGTGCCGCCAATGGAAGATCGACTTTCGTCAACAGGTACCAGCGCGATGCACCAAACGCGATGGCAGCCTCACGAATAGACTCTGGCACACCACGCATACCCAGCACCGTCAAGCGTACGACTGGCGTACCACCAAAAATCATGGTGGTGATCACGGCAGCAGGCTTGCCAACACTGAAAAAAGCGATAACCGGAATCATGAACACAAACGAGGGCATGGTTTGCATGAAATCCATTATCGGGCGTATCACGGCATACAACCGGGGCCTGCGAGCACAGAACAATCCCAATGGTATGCCGATACAGATCGACAGCATGGCGGCCGTGCCGAGCAAGGCCAGCGTCGTCATGGCTTTTTCCCAGAAGCCGAACAGCCCCATGTACGAGAGAAACAACCCGGCCGCAACACTCGCTCCGACACCCGCTGATAACCAGGTAAGAATAATGATAAAACTAGCAACCACTGGCCAGGGTGATGATACAAAAACGATCTCCAGGTAATCCAGCACCACCCGAATACTCAACGACACAGAATCAAATAAGAAACGCCCATTACGCTTGATGAAGTCGAACGTTGCCTCAATGCCGGTTATGGCGGTGAGCCTGATCTGCGGATCGGTTGGAAACGTGCTCAACCATTGCAATGCCCCGGGGAATGCAAAGTGAATCGTACTCACGGCAAAGACAATAATCACGAAACCTGCTGCCACGAGCGTTCTTGGTGTGCTTAGTCCAGAACTGGTTGTGCGATCAGACAACCATTGAGAGAACCGTTTTTCCAACGCACTGTTGGCGACGACACCTTCTACCAGCTTGATGAGCAACAAGGCCCCCAGCCCCATCAAAGCCACGCCAGTTGCCGATGCTTCAGCCTGTGCTGCTTCCTGAGCAATATCAGCAATGGCCGTTTCCAGCGACGCTATCGTGCGTTCAAATACTTCTACCTTGTCGGATTGTTTTTCGATGGCCGCCTGTAACTGCTCCTGACGGAACTTCAGCGTACCTTCTATCTCGAGGATGCGTTGCCGAGCCTCTGCACCC
>CALLPU010000448.1 GCA_938016235.1 uncultured Granulosicoccus sp.
TCAGCAGCGGGTAGATCACCAACATGAGCAGTGCCATCTGTGGCGAAGGGAATGCGGGTGATGTGAGCGTTTCTGCAAGGTTGGCACCGCCAAGCGCCAGGGCAATCAGGCCCATAGCGAGTATCAGTGTCCAGAGAAAAAACGAGGTTCGAGAGAAAAGCGCTTTTGCAAGCGGTTCGAGGTGAGTTAACCAGGCATCCGGGTCATGTAAGGCAAAGCGCAGAAATAACGGGTTCTGCCACCGCTCACGACGCTTTCGCGAGCGGCCATTGTCACGACGCTCAAACAATTGCTCCGCAGAAACGCGTCGATTGACCACGAGCAGCTCGGCTGACTGTAACGCTGCCAGCACTCGCAGCCACTCATCCTGAGTGGGGGCAGCTTCCCCACGTTTCACCAATGCCAATTCCCAGATTTCACCAATACTGAGCACGCCATCTAATCGATCAACCAGTTCAAATGTGGCAATGTCGAGTCGGTGAAAACTATTGGTTGCACGTCGTTGAAGTATCCAGGATGGACGGCTTCGATACACCTGGCGAACAACCTTCACGTCTTCGGCAAGATGTGGTCGAATCTCTTTGACACGGTGCCAATGAGCACTGAACAGGGTGTCGCTGCTCATAGTGAAAGTCTCCACCACAACTCAGACAGCCGCTGCACAACGGGACGACCGATCAGGTTGAATACCGTGGTTCTATCGGTATCCATTCGCGCGATGCCACTTTCGCCGGGTCGTGGTGTTGCACCGGACGGCACTTCAAGGCTTGCGCGAACCCGGAACCGGCTGGCACCGTCAGCGCTCTCGGCCACCGGATGGATGGTGTCTAGTACCAACGGGAGTGCATCGCCAGGTCGCGATCGCAGCCTCAGAATGCCGCGTTGCCCCTCGCTAAGATCCCGAATGTCTCGCTCGTGCACCATCAGATGCACCTCATATCCTTCCGCCTGGGCTATCTCGAAGAGGGCTTCACCCCGCGCTACGGGTGCTCCAACAGAGTCTGTCGGGTTACCGCTGATAACCAGGCCTGCGATCGGTGCGCGCAGTTCGATTCGGTCCAGTCGCTGATCTATCAAGGCGCGAGAGGCACGTTCGCTTTCAAGCCGTGCCCGCGCAATAGCGGTAGCTTGCCTGTCGTAACTGGCCATGGCAGCACGAAAATCTGCCTCCGCACTGGCAAGTTCCCCGTCCCGCCGGGTACCTTCGAGTTCCAGTTCCCGGCTCTCAAGCCGCGCGAGCAACTGGCCCGCTTCAACGTTATCACCAAGTTTGACATTGATTTCATCCATGAAACCGTCAAATGGCGCCGTGATCAGACGACGCTCGATCGGCACCAGCTCCGCACTGGCTGTTACTCGCCCTTGTACAGGCACCAGCAGACCCAGAAAGATCGCAGCGCATGTCAACACCAGAATAAGGCGTGCACCGTCTTTTCCCGTTCCAAAACGGCGTTGAACGATGTCGCTGAGAACATCTTTTGTCCGCGCCGGCAGGCTGCGTTCTGCCAGTTGGCGCAGCCTCAATGGCGGTGCTGCCAGTAGGGCAATCTTTTCGAGTAGTTCAAGCACATCGTCGGTAAGAGGCGGCTGTTCCATGCGTTCGAAAAGCAGGGCGCCGATGGGCTCTGAATCCTGATAGAGCGGAACACTCACCAGTGACATGTTCCTGTCGCGTGATGCCAGTTCCTTGTGCGCAACGAGTACGCCAAGCTCGATATCATCATTGGGAAAACACACGATGTTCTCGTGCTCAAGGCATTCGTGCATCACATTGACTAACAACTGTGCTTCGTTCGAGGCGGTATCAATGAGCGCCTGTTGGGAGATTGCGCGCAATTCAAGCGATTTGTTGCCGTCCACCAGTGCCAACGCAACACGCTCTGCATCAAAGCCTTGTTGCATTGCACCGGTGAACGCATCCAACGATCGTTCAAGGTCAGCAGCGTCCAGTAACTCCGCGATCACAGCCAGAACAAAAGCCTGTCTTTCAACGATTAGTTCAATGGAATGCTCGCCCGAGTGGCGCGCTGTACCGGTGCTGCGGTGAAGAGGCTCAGGTGATTTTACAAATCCCGGGTTAGATGCACCTGACTGAGTCTGCTCACGCTCACATTGGCGATTTATCGCATTCATGACAACAACATCTGGTTACTAGGGCTCTTAGGTAATGATAAAAAAGAGAAGCTAGTAACATTCACTAACCCGGGAAGCTGCTACGAGTAGTTCATGCAGCAAAGGCCGATCCAATGAGGAGTGTGCGCACACACAGGTAACCGCTGGCAGGTACTGAAACCAGCGTTATTTGATGGAAAATACGAAGCAGTTCTCGTTTTGTGGCGCAACCGCCGCTCGGGCTAGAAGTGGATCCCGGGGCCCCCTCCAACAGGATAGCCCGGTCTAAAACCCTCTGGTTGGATACGGTCCCTCGTCAAAGGTAACGTCGTGGTAGCCTTTTCCGCCTACATCCAGTGAAAGTTGGCTGCGATGCTCCCGGTTTTTTTTCAGGCAATTCAAAGCGGCTTCAAAACTGTAACGCGGTGTCCAGCCGAGTGTGTCTTGTGCGTGTGCACTGTCATACACGCGTTCTATGCGAGGTAACATTCGCCAGCCTCTGATCGCGAAAATGGATGCGTACTCCGGGTAGTAGTGGGCAACCACGCGAGGCGCATCAGATCCCAGTAGCGCGGCATCTTCTGGTGCGAAAGGCGTATGTGCTGAAATGATGAACCGATCAAATCCAATACGCGTGGCCTTATCCAGGGCCAACAGATGCGCATCGACAATATCCTGTACATCAACGCGCCGAAACAGTAATTCATTCACCTTCAAGTTGGTATCGTCGAATGCATCCCGCTTGCCTTTATCGTCATCAGCTTCGGGAAAAAATCGAGATGTTTTCAACACAATACACGGCAGATTGGCGTTGCGATGAAAAAGCTGGCACAGATCTTCAGCTGCGGTTTTCGTGACCCCGTAAATGTTCTTGGGTTTAGCCCTCAGTGACTCTGTGACCCACACGGCCGGGCCGCCTGCCGGTGGTTTCATGGCATCGCCGAAGGTACTGGTTGTGCTGGTGAACACAACAGGCTTCAAGCCCTGTGCCGCAGCTTCTTCCAGCAGGTTTAACGTTCCGGTGATATTGGTGTCGATAAAGTCCTGACGTGAGTGTGTGCCCACATGAGGTTTGTGCAAGGTGGCCGTGTGGATTATCGCGTCGGCCTTGTCTACACACTCGCGCACGAAATCCCTGTCTGACACGGAACCCACGTGATCTGTAAACGGTGAGGGTTTGATATCGACGCCGATTGGCTGATGATGCGATGCGCGCAGCACCCGCATCAGTGCTTCACCGAGATGGCCTGCGCTACCTGTTACCAGTATGTTCATGCGCTGATAGTATCGCTTGAGACGCGTCGCATAAAGTGATCAAAAAACCAGCCGGGTATTACCCCCGGGCGATGCGGTCTGGCTCTATCAACGACAAAGTCTGGTTGTCAATTCTGGTG
>CALLPU010000449.1 GCA_938016235.1 uncultured Granulosicoccus sp.
AAAGGCAAGGTTCGCAAGGGTCAGATTCTGTCTCAGCATACCGGTCTGCCACCGCGTGAAACTTGAGTAGCAGCTAAACGCCTTGCCCGAGCCTGCCGGCCAGAATTTCCTGTAACGAGACGCCCAGCTGCTCTGCGGCTCCGAACAAGCCGCGGCTGAGTCCGTCGTTCACCGCAGAGACAAACCGCTGCCCGGCGGTTGAATTGAGCTGTTTAGCGTAATCATGCAACGTCTCAAGAGGTTGATCCTGAAACACGAAGGCCAGGGTTTGCAGCGAACTTTCGTAATAGGTTTGCGTCAGGCCAGGACGCATTTGCTCGACCACCACCATCAATTGCTCAGGGCTGAGTTGTTCAGATGCCGGCAGCACAGGCGTCAGACTCACCTGCATCGACAATTGCATGCCGATCATGGCTTCAACGGCACCCGCCGTGGCTTGCATGGCCAGCTCAAGCGACTGGATAGCCTGTTGGCGTTCTTCATCAAGCCGCTCCATCCCCACGGTTTGATACCAGTGTACAAATCGATCGCTGTTGGTTAACACGCTGTTGTTACGCTCTGCTGCGCGCAGCGCGATTCCGGTTGGCGTGGAATAGAAATGCGTCATCTCAGACGCATCGTCAGCGCTCATCGTTGCGCGTAGGGATTCTGTAATCGAGGTTTGCAGCGCGTGTGCATTGAAGACTGACGCTACTGCATGCTTCAGCCTTGGAATATCAGCGGTTTCAAACGGTTCAGCAACACCGTCATTAATTAACAGCTGATCAAAACTGCTTCTGACTGCCTCAGGCAGAGCATCCAGTTGCTCGTGTACACCACTGAGCGTCAACAACGATTGAGCACTGGCTTTTGATATGGCACTAGAGCTGTGTGCCACTGGAGCTGACAATAGTGTCAGCAACATCCCTGTTGCCGACCAAAATACTGCAGTGCGCTTGATCATGTGCCGCGCCTCTTCTTGTTATTTTTATCTAACCGACAAATGATGCATCGGCTAGTAAAAACACTAACGGCACGGCAGCAAAAGTGCCTATCACCAACAGGGCATTCTGTGCAGGATGCCCTGCCCTGATGGTGGCATTGGAATGCTAGTCACACTGTGCCGAACACACACCGTGGTGTCCGACACATTCTATTTACGCGTGTTTTAACCCCTATGGGGGGTTACTTACTGTGCCAGCTCTTCAAGGTCGAGTTCTGACGGTTGGAAGTTGGCGCGGAAAACAAATTCAGCTACGCCATCCTGCAACACCACCTTCCAGATATCACCGAAGTTCTTGACCTTCACTTTGCTGTCGATGGGGTAACGATCTTCATTACACGTTTCCACGGTATCGCTGAGACACACGTCGGTCAGGCCAATACCTGCCATGATGTCGTACAACGTGCCACTGTGGCCTGCCACCAATGCAGTACTGCCTGATGGCAGAGCCAGCAACGCCTCAATAACAGGGGCTTCAGACGCCGAAGTGCCTTCAGGATCCAGCTCGGTTGCGTTAGCAGATCCATCAGGGTTCAGGACTGGAAACTCCTGAATTCCGTCATCCGGGTTCTTGTCAATGTCACCGGTAAGCCCCGCATCAGCCGTGATCATCTCGATGGTTTGACGTGTGCGAATCTTGTGACTGGAAAACGCGTGAGTGAGCCGCTCAGTAATACCCGCACCTGCAAACAGCGACTTCAACAGCTCCGCCCGCAGTTCACCTTTGGCATTGAGCACTTCGGAACATTTATCCTCACCACACACTTCGGCGAAGGACCCATCTTCCTGCTCGGCCAGCTGTGTCATTTTCTCTGCGTGACGTGTGAAGTAGATCTCAACATCTGCGCCGTTGCTGCCACGATCCAGTGATTCGAGCAATTCCAGTTCCGTCATCGGCTCGCTGGGTCCACCGTTGGTATCTTCGGCAACAACAGACTTTGCGGGGTAATTTCCATCGGCATAGTAGGCCACTTGATATTGCTCAGTGCCATCGTAGCTAACGGTCGTGGAAAACGTTTCTGAACCATAAGTACCGTCGTACAGGCCGTTCAGAAAAACGTTATAACCGTCGGCGCCTGTGACTTCGCACCAGGATAATTCTGCGGTGCCATCATCATTGGAGCTCAGCGCAACTGTCGGCGCTGATCCATCAGTTGCCGGTTCACAGGTACCCAGCGATGCGGATGCCGCGGCTGTGGTGACGTTGGCCTGAAAAGAGGCTGCTGAACAACTGCCATCCGAGGTACATGCGGTAACGAAAAACTGGTAACCCGTTGCCGCTTGCAAGCCCGCAACATCGACACTGGTTTCGCTGATACCGGTTTCGATACGCGCACTATCCTGATACACATCGTAATAAGCCGCTCCCGGCGATTCACTCCAACTCACTCTCACACCTGAGCTACCCAGAGCTTCAGCAGTGACTGATTCGACCGCCATGGCATTGGCCTGGGATGCAACGATACACAGGCTCGCCACCGATAAATATTGAAATAATTTCACTTGGATTCCTTGTTGGACACGAACGAGTGGCCAGTATAGAGGCGTCCGAGCGCAATGGGAAAACCTTACCGGGGTCGGACCACGAGGGTCCGACCCCGGTAAGGTGTTGAAAAGATGGGGGGATGGCTGAAAAACGGGGATGTATTGAGCCTTAAACGCGCCTTTTTGGGCAATAAATGAGGGGTTTGGAGCGCGGTAACTGTGACAAAGTTGCCACCTGTAGTAACGAGTAAAGTCAGGGGCTCGTTACCAGTGACATCGACGCACCATCACCCAGGTTATCCGTGTGAAACTCAGCCAGATCCACACCTTCCAGACACCCGACATTCACGCCTATCTCCAGCGGATTACTGCGTCGCTGGTGATGCGTATAGATGCCGCAGACGCTGCAAAAGTAGTGACGAGCAATCTTGTGATTCCATTGATAGAGGCTTAACAGCTCGGCACCGCGCACAATCCGAAAATCCCCCAGTGTCACCGTGAGCATGATGGCCCCCTTGCGCCGGCACAGAGAGCAATTGCATCGGCGCAGATCAGGCTCTCCCGCATCGAGATCAAATTCGAAGACCACGCTGCCACAGTGACACTGCCCGTTCAGGCATCGCCTGCCCTCACTCTTGCGCTCGCTCATAAGGTGATCCTCAAATTCATGGACGCTGGAAGCGTCAGCTTCTCTGCCTGGCCCCCGTCGAAATCCAGATGCAGACAATGCCTGTCGCCGTGCACCAAGGCTATGCCCATCGACGTCGCAATCGCGCTGCTTTGTGCGCTCCACTCACTCGGCGACTCTATCGAACACGCCGTAAGCTGAGTCGCCCCGCTTGCGTGATCGCGCGGTTCACTGTCTTCAGCGTTTGGCATTTCAAAAGCACTTTTGACAAAAGGCAAATGAAACCACAAGGGCTCAGTGGTGGATACATCCGTTGCCACCTGCACATGCAGCGGCTCTGGCAGGTAGCCTGGTCGATAAGCCTCGTGCGGATACCAGGCGTTCTCATTATCTGAACCACTGCGGCGACTGCAGATGCCGAACGGTGAAGCGCCGCCGTTGGTGAATCGCTCTTCAAGACCCAGAATTGCTGCAGACGGATTTTCCAGACCCCAGAGATCATCAACAAACAAAAATTCCAGCATGAATCGATGAACAAAAAATCGCACATTGCTCGTGCCCTGGCCCGGATGCACATTGGAAGAGCCCACTGAAAAGCCGCACGCCTGAAGCTCGGCGGCGTGGTGTTTTGCACACGCAGCAGTGTTGGCCGGTAGCGCATCTCGCGTCGCACCACCACTCTGGCAAACAATGAACACGTGGTCCAACTCGATCATGCTGAGGTCACTCGAATACAGTCAATCGTGCGCAAAACCCAGGCAAAAAAAACCCGGCTGGATAAGCCGGGCTCGATGCCTGAGCGGCGGGGTTGTCCCACCGCACAGGCACTGGATTGCTACCAGAGTCGATCAGTTGTGAATGACCGGTGTCTCAATCAGTTTTTCGAGCGCTTCGGTTTCTTCCTTCAGCTTAAGCTTTGCGAGCAGTTGAGGGTCGGTGGTGTCTTCCGCTGCTGCCAGTACTGGCGACTCGGATTCGTCTGCCATGGCGTGGCTCCCATAGTTACATCCGCCTCCGGCGTAGGCACTACCGGCCATTAATGCGACGGCGCCCGCTGCTGCTACGATCAGTCGTTTCATGTGCTGTTCCTCGTTCAGATTGCTTGGCTTGCATCAGTCTTACGGCTTATGTATCGCACAGGTTCACATCGAAGGCAAGACCCGGTTCCTTATCCTGACGGTTACACCAGAGTCAAAACGCCGTCGGATAGGTACAGACGCGCAAAGGCCCTACATCGTTACGGAAAAAACCTGCCGGGGCAAGATCTTCATGAGCAGCCGACCTCAGCCTCTAATTAGCGTGGCGCAGGCTTCTGGCATCGACAAGGTTCTCTATCGTGCCGACAGACCAGGGGCCTGCACAAATCGTCTCGTTGCTGGGCAGCGATATCGTCAAGGGGTTTAACCCTGCTTCGCGTAAGGCCGGGTGCCGGGTCAACGCCTGCCCCCTGGAGTAAGTATCTTCACTATACGGAGACTCTATGAGCGCATCGGGTCTTAACCGGATCAGATCCTCCAGTGCCAGCACGCCATAGGATTCGATGTTGCGATCCTGTGCAACATTGTGCCAGCCCGCCAGGCGCATCGCTTCTCCGCGCAAAGATTGATGGCCGACGGTATAACCGTTCGCATCATAAACAGCCGCTTTCGGCGCATCTGCACCACTTGCCAACCGCAACGCATCCAACTGCGCCACGCGTTCTTCCAAGTGAGCAAGCCGATCGCGTACGTCCTGAACAACCGACTCTGCCGCTGATTCGCGTTGAAGAATGTTTCCAACACGAATCACGTTTGCCAGCATCTCTTCAATAGACGTTGCGATCTCCAGCGATTCCACCCGCAATCCCAGCTCGGATAACAGCGATAGTGTGTAGCGCGACGTATAGGGACCTGTTAGCACCACATCCGGCGCGTAGGGGAGGATGTGTTCGGCAGACACATCCACTTGCGGGTAAGCCTCTGCCAGCTCGTGGAAGTAAGAGCCCGCCGCATCCTGGCTCAAGGTAGACAGGGCCTTGATCTGTGAGTGATCAGCCAGCAGCAACACCAGCTGGTCTGCGCACAGGTTGATCGACATGACAGAGGGCAACGGCGTCTGATCCGATGCGTTGCCCACACTGTGCAGGTTCAAAAAAACCACACTGATTAAACAAAAACGGAGCCACCGCTTTAGCGCGAGTGACCCCGTTGTTACCGACCATCGCACGAAAACGCCTCGCACGAGAGAACCGTTACTGCCGATACTAACTATTGCGAAATGCGACCTTCAGTGAACGGTGCATACGGCGCGTTTGCAGCCAGGTAATCCGCTACCACGTTTTCCACATTGGGACCGAAGTCGTAAGCGTTCTGAGCCGACTCGGCAAATACGTCATAACCATCGCCGCCACTGCGCACATAGTTGTTGGTCACAACGCTGTAGGTGGCCTCAGGATCGATAGGCGATACGTCATCACCCGACCCTACCATGACTTCCACGATGCGCCCTTCGTTAGCTGGCTTCGACGGATCCCAGGTGAACTTCAAACCCGCCACTTGCGGGAAGCGACCTTTGACTTCTTCAACCTGGCTGACACCGTTTTCCAGCGCCGCAATAATACCGGCGCCGGTAATGTCGAAGGTCGACAAGGTGTTCTGGAACGGCAGTACAGTGAGCACTTCGCCCATGGTCACTTCACCTTCATCGATGGAGGCGCGCAGACCACCCGAGTTCATGATGGCGATGGTGACACCTTGATCCTTGACACGGTCCAGCAGTGCATCGGCAACCAGGTTACCCATGGCACATTCCTGGACTCGACAGACATCTCGGTTGCCTTCAACCACGCCTGCCGTTGCGGCAACAACCTTGTTACGAATCTCGTCCAGCGGCTTTGCCAGTTCAGAGACGCGTGCAACGATGTCACCATTTTCAGCAATGGTGCCATCAACCGTAACAGGCTCACCCATGGCTTCGGTGATTTCACCGGCATCGTTGAAGGTGACAGACAATTCACCCACATACTTGCCGTAGGCATAAGCCTGCACGATAGCGGTGTTACCCACCATGGTGGGATATGGGCCGGCAGCACGATCGCTCACGTTCGACAATAGCGTGTTGGAGTGGCCACCCACAATGACATCAACGCCGGTGGTTTCAGCAGCAACACGCTGATCCACATCGTAGCCGGAATGCGACAGCACGATGATTCGGTTGATTCCCTGTTCGGTCAACTCATCCACTTCACCCTGCACAGCTGCCACAGGGTCTGAAAATGAGATGTTGTCACCCGGGCTTGCCAGCTCGTCGGTGTCCTGCGGTGTCAGACCGATGATGCCGAATTTCTCGCCACCTTTCTCCACAATCGTGGACTTCATGATCTTGTTGGCAAGCGCAGGTTCCTGCGTGACGTCGGCGTTGGACATGACAACCGGGAATTCGACGTTGTCGATGAATTCGCGCAATACCTCGGGGCCATCGTCGAACTCATGATTACCGACAGTCATGCCGTCGTACTGCAACGTGTTCATGATTTCCGCAGCGACCTTGCCTTTGTAATACGTGTAGAACAGGGACCCTTGAAACTGATCACCCCCGTCGAACAACAAGGCATCCGGATTGCGTGAGCGAGCTTCTTCAATCGCAGTAACCAGTCTTGCATAACCACCGAAGCACTTGCCTTCAGCGTTGTCTTCGGTAGAGCACGGGCTGTCGTATTTGCTGATCGGTTCTACCCGCGAATGAAAATCATTGGTGTGAAGAATGGTGACCTTGCTGTCGGCAAGCACCGGGCCTGCAGAGAACAATGCGGCGAGGCACGAAGCGGCGAGAGTCGAGGCGGGTACACCGGAAAGGTAGGCAGATTTCATGGAAAAATCACTCCGTAAGATGGGACAACGCTAGCGTAACAGGTCCGTATGAGCAGCGTGTTACTCGTAAATGGGAAAAAAAGTATTAAAAGCCAGCTCGGCAAACACGCCCGGATCGTTAAATCGCTGATTTTTATCCAGTGCGTTGATCGCCTCCATATCGTCGTCCGTCAGCGCGAAATCAAACAGGTTCGCATTTTCCCGCAAGCGTTCAGGCTTTGATGTTTTGGGGATGATGGCGTTACCCCGTTGTACACCCCAGCGCAGTACCACCTGGGCAGGCGTTCGTCCGAGGCGCTCGGCAATGGCAACAACCGAGGGTTGTTCAAGTACGGATTCACTGGCCTGGGCCATGTCCAGCTCCAGATACGACAATGCCCCAAGGGGAGAAAACGCGGTGACGGCGATGTCTTCTTCAGCACAGAATCGCATGAGTTTTTCCTGCACCAGATACGGGTGTGACTCTACCTGCAGCACCGCCGGGGCGATACGCGCGTAGTTGAGCATGTCGCGCACCAGGCTGACCCCGTAGTTGCAGACACCGATATGACGACTGAGCCCGGCATCGACCAGTGTCTCCATCGCTTGCCAGGTGTCCTGCAGCGACACTCTGGCAGGCTTCATCATGGGCAGCTCTGCAGCGGGATCGTGAATCCACTCGGGCGGATACCGCGTTTCAAACGGCACGAACTCCAGCGCGATCGGAAAATGCACGAGGTACAGGTCGAGATAGTCCAGCCCGAGATCGCTCAGTGTCTGATCCATCGCCATGATCACGTGATCCGGATGGTGATAGGTATTCCATAGTTTGGACGTTATCCAGAGCTCTTCGCGTGTGCACAACCCCGCGTCGATGGCGCGCTTGATACCGACTCCCACTTCTTTTTCATTGCCGTAATCGCAAGCGCTATCCAGGTGTCGGTATCCGGCGCTGATCGCATCGAAGACCACGTCTGCCACGGTTGACTTGTCGATCTTCCACAAGCCGAGCCCAATCAACGGCATTTTGCCGCTGCTGCCGACATCCTGACAAGGTATGTTCATTGATGTGTTTTCCGTTGATGGGTTGGACGCGCTCATCGTGCCGTTCCTTGCGATGGTAACGACGCGTCAGTCATGAATTGGTCGAACACGATGGCCTGACCGGTGCGAATGGATTCCTGTGCCGCAGCTCCCATCCGCACCGCCTTAACGCCATCTTCGGCACTGACTTCCACAACGCCTCCTTCCTGTACAGCGCGAACAAACTGAACGTGCTGATAATAAGTGGATCCGTGGTGGTCGCCGGCCGCAGCCAGCGCAGGATCAATCTCCAGCCGATCAATGCTTGGGGCGCTACGATCTCTGGGGCTGAACACAACACTGGCGCTGCGCTCGCGCGCATCCGGCCAGAAGCGGTCGGGGCCAGGAATGAACGCGTCCAGCTTGCCCCGATCACCGATAGCCGTGAGCTGTTCCTGTGGATCGGCACCGTCTGCGAACATGCACAATTCCAGTGAGGCTCGTACCCCATTAGCGAAATCGATAATGACGTAGGCGTTGTCGATGATGTCTGGCGTTCGCGTGCCGTAGCGCTCATCCAGATGGTTGACATCCATCGCACCACTGCCAAAGACACGCACGGGCTCCGAGTCCACCATCAAGCGCATGAGATCAAAATGATGGCAGCACTTCTCCACTAGCGTACCACCGGTGTTCTCACTGAACCGATTCCAGTCGCCCACTTTCTCCAGAAACGGGAAGCGGTGCTCCTTGATCGACAACATGCGCAAGGTGCCTATCTCACCGCTGTTCAGTCGTTCCATGAATCGCGCCGTGGGTGGCATGTAGCGATACTCCATGGCAACCCAGAATGGCGACGGGTAACCTGCCAGCCGGAGCAACAGATCGTCACACTGCGCCACTGTCGTGCAGACGGGCTTTTCAGCCAGGATAGGTTTACCGGTGGGCAAGAGTTCGGTGATGATGGCGTGATGCGTAAAATTGGGGGACACGATGAGATAGATATCGATGGAACTGTCATCCACCTCACTCAATTTGGCGTAGCCGTTGGCGTGTAAATTTCCCAGAGAACGCGCAAGCGACACGGCAGATTCGCGCATCTCTTCATTGGGGTCTATCAGGGCTGTAACCTGAATATCCCAGCCGTTCATGTCTCGCACCAGCGCCAGATTACGTAGGTGCTCGTGGCCCATCATGCCAGTGCCAATCACGGCGTATCGGAGTGTTTTCATCCGCGCAAGTTTAGCGCTATTCTTCGTCGACCGCACTTGGCATTACACCGTCAAACATGGCCTGTCGAAAAGTCCTCATTAGGGGCGGGTCGGTTCCAGTACACTACCGATATGGTCAGAGACGCAAAATTCAGTATTGGTCAGGTTGTGCGCCATCGCGTGTACCCGTTCCGCGGCATAATTTTTGATGTTGATCCGGTTTTCGACAATTCCGATGAATGGTACGAAGCCATTCCCGAAGCAGTGCGGCCACACAAAGACCAGCCGTTTTATCATTTATATGCCGAGAATGAAGAAACCGTGTACGAAGCGTATGTCTCTGAACAGAACCTGTTGATTGATGACAACACCACGCCATTGCGCCACCCGCGTATCGCCGTGGACTTCAAGCGCGGTGACAATGGCGCCTACACCCCGATCAATCTGGCCAGCCACTAGTGACCTGCCCATATCAAGTACGTGGATTATCATTGTGATAGACAGGTCACTGCATGATGCCTGGTCCAACCGCTGATAACGTGTAACCCACAAACATTCACTCAATGGCTCAAACCGGCACCAGCTATACACAAGGGTCCGTCTTCGGGCACATCAGTACGCTATCGATCACCTCGGCCATCGGGCTGTTCGCCATCTTCGCCGTCGACCTGGTGGATGTGTTCTTTATCGCGATGCTCGGTGTTCCCGAACTGGCGGCTGCTGTTGGCTTTGCCGGCACCGCGCTGTTCTTCGGTGCCGCAATCTGCATCGGTCTCGCGATTGCCAGCTCCACCGTTGTGGCGCAGGCGGTCGGGGCCGAATCGTTGTCTTCCAGCCAGACCGGTGAGGCGAGTGTAACTCACGAATCGACTTCGGATGCGGTGCAGGTTTTGGTGCCAGAATCCGCTCGTCTCGCCTCGCACGGCCTGTTATTCGGATTGATGCTGACCACACCATTGGCGGTGCTGTCTGTTGTGTTTGCGCCAGAACTGATCGGCCTTCTCGGCGCGGAAGGCGCCACACTGGATCTGGCCGTTCACTACTTTCGCATTGTGGGTTTCTCCTTACCCATTCTGGGACTTGCCATGGGCGGCACCTCGCTATTGCGAGCCGTTGGCGAGGCGAAGCTATCCATGTGGGCCACCATCATCGCGGGCATCGTCAATGCCGTGCTCGATCCGTTGCTGATTTTCGGGCTATCGCTGGATCTTACAGGCGCCGCCATTGCCTCAGTAATTTCGCGCTGCACTGTTGCAGGTGTTGCGCTGTATTTCATTGCCAAACGTCATCAGATGCTGCGCAAACCCAACTGGTCTTTGTTCGCGGCCGATTGCCGCCAACTGGGCAGTATCGCCGTGCCGTCATTGATCACCAATCTGGCCGGACCGTTCGGCGCCGCGTATGCCACATCACAATTGGCGAAGTTCGGTACTGATGCGGTCGCAGCCGCGGCAGTCATCGGCAGACTGACGCCGGTAGCCTTCGCCGGATTGTATGGGCTGTCTGGTGCCGTGGGCCCGGTCGCCTCACAGAACATGGGCGCTGAGCAATGGCACCGTGTTCGGCAAACACTGATTGCCAGCGGCATCTTCGTCACGCTCTATGTGCTGCCGGTAGCGCTCGGTATGTTCTTGTTGAAAGACACGCTGGTGCACATCTTTGAACTGGAAGCCGCCGCAGCCGAACTTCTGCGTTTCTATTGCACGTTCATCGTTATCAGCTATTGGCTGTTTGGGATGCAACTGGCCGCCAATCCGTTGTTCACCGCACTACGCCATCCAGGCTTCGCCACCATCAGTAATATCGCTCGCGATCTGTGCCTGGGTATTCCACTGGTGTTTGTGGGCAGCCAGTTGTACGGCGCTCAAGGCGTTCTGGGAGGCCAGGCCATCGGCAACATGATCGCCGGCGTCATTGCCTTCAGCGTCGCTCTCTGGCTAACATCACGCGTGGAACGTGGTTTATCTATCGATCTGCCGTTCGCCTCCGTCAAACAGCGATTGCATTTTCATCGTGCCGTTGTACCAGGTGTGCAGCATCGCGGGCATTAAGCTAACAGGTTGCTATACCACCCATGAAACACTGGATGAAATACGATGCTGTGTGTTGCAGTCAAGGTCCTTTCAAGTCTGCGCCTTGAACCGCGGTTAGCATTAGACTTCTACTGTATTTAAACCAGGTGACGTCAGCGCTCGGGTATCACTATGGGTACAAGAGACAGTTCCGTGATGCCTTGAAAGTCGTCTGGGTTGGCAGTGTACAGTGGCAACTGATGTGCAACAGCGATGGAGGCTATCAATGCGTCATAAGCCCGTGCTTTAGTTTTTCTACCAGCCGATCGTAGATCGCTCGCCACTCGACCAAATGCTCTTGCTGCGGCGGCGTCAAACGGAATGGGTTCAAAGTCAGACTCTGCTTGTTGCAAATGAGCTTGCCTTGCTGCCCGTTCAATATCGTTTGTTGTTACGTGAGGACCAACTGACAACTCAGCTAACGTAATTGTTGTAATAGACGGGTACTTTGGCAAACTTTCAGAATCTACAATTCGGGGAAGGAGTATGACCGCGTTCGTGTCTAGAATGCCATGGTCGCTCACAGGGTTTGATCGATCACGCTATCGATGTCTTCTCGAAAAGCATCGCCATCAATAACGGGCAGTTTTTTCCATCGTTGCAACAGAGCAGATGACTCAACTGGCTGCCTTGGCGTTGGGCAAAGCTCTGCTACAGCTTGCCCATCGCGTGTTACAACCAACCGCTCTCCAGCGAGGACCTGATCGACGACACGCCCGCCATTGTTACGCAAATCTCTGATTGATATTTTCTTCATGTGTAGAGTGTATCACGCGTGATACAGCCTATGAGAGAAATATTAAGAGCTCTTCATCAACACATTGACAACGAAAACGATCAACGGATGCTTGTGACGACAACAATGCCAGTCACTATTCGCCCATTTTGTGAGCAACGCATCAGCGCGGCGTGACACTCTGCAGCACACGCCGGGTGGCCGCCATCACCGGCTCGTGCGTCTCGCTTAACAAGGCAACTCGATCAAATCGGGTGGCATCACGATTGACTGCGTTACGCAACGCAGAACCAAACACCTGGCGCAGTTCTGTGCCAATGTTGTATTTGCAAATGGCGGTATTGGCAGCCAGAGACAAGCGCTGATCCACAGGTACACCTGACCCACCGTGAATGACCAGCGGCACGTCGGTCTTTGCCTCT
>CALLPU010000450.1 GCA_938016235.1 uncultured Granulosicoccus sp.
CGAGGAGGTACGCAACGAATTTGTGCTGCGCATCACCGGTAAGGTGCGGCATCGTCCGGAGGGCACCGTCAACCCGGATATGACCACGGGTGAAATCGAGGTGCTCGGCTACGAGCTGGAAATTCTCAACCGGGCCGCAACACCACCGTTTCAGCTCGATGACAACAACGTCTCCGAGGAAAATCGCCTCAAGTTCCGCTACATCGACATGCGGCGTCCCGAGATGCAAGAGCGACTGCGACTGCGGGCCAGAGTGGTGCGAGAGCTCCGACACGCCCTCGAAGACGATGGCTTCATAGAAGTCGATACGCCGATGCTCACGCGTGCTACACCTGAAGGGGCTCGTGACTACCTGGTGCCCAGCCGCAATCACCCGGGTGAGTTTTATGCCTTGCCGCAATCGCCGCAGTTGTTCAAGCAGCTGTTGATGATGGGGGGTATCGATCGCTACTATCAGGTTGCACGCTGTTTTCGAGACGAGGATCTGCGTGCTGACAGGCAGCCGGAGTTCTCGCAGCTGGACATTGAAATGTCCTTCATCGATGAGGAAGTCATCATGAGCACGATGGAGTCCATGATGAAAACGCTCTTCAAGGATGTGCTCGATGTGGAGCTGGGCGGCGATGCCAGTACAGCCTTTCCGCGCATGAGTTACGCCGAGGCGATGACGGTGTACGGCTCAGACAAACCCGATCTGCGCATTCCACTGGTGCTGACGGAAATTTCAGAGCTTGTCGCTGGTGTGGATTTCAAGGTGTTCGCCGAGCCTGCCAAGAATCCGAAAGGGCGCGTGGCAGCACTGCGTATCCCGGGCGGCAATGCGCTGACTCGCAAGGAGATCGACGGTTATACCGAGTTTGTTGGGCGTTACGGTGCCAAGGGCCTGGCTTACATCAAATGCAACGATATCGCGGCCGGTGTTGAAGGTTTGCAATCGCCTATCGTCAAATTCTTCCCGGCCGATGTTCTGGCCTCCATCATCGAGCTGACCGGAGCGGTTGACGGCGATCTGATCTTCTTCGGTGCCGACAAGGCGTCGGTGGTTGAAACGGCGCTGGGTGCCTTGCGTGTTGAAGTGGGCACGAAGATGGGCATGGTGGAGACAGGCTGGCGCCCGCTGTGGGTCGTTGACTTCCCCATGTTTGAACACGATGAAAGAGAGAACCGCTGGCAGGCACTTCATCATCCGTTCACGGCACCGTCGGCAGAATCGATCGAAGCCTGGCAGGCGCAACTGGATGAGGATCCGGGCAAGGTACTGTCGCGTGCGTATGACATGGTGCTCAACGGCACCGAAGTAGGCGGTGGATCCATCCGTATTCACAGCTCCGAGATGCAGCAGAAAGCGCTCGATGTGCTGGGCATTGAAGAACAGGAAGCCAACGACAAGTTCGGTTTCCTGCTGGAGGCCCTGAAATACGGTGCACCCCCGCACGGTGGTATCGCGTTCGGTCTGGACAGGTTGGTCATGTTGATGAGCGGTGCCGATAGCATTCGTGATGTCATGGCGTTCCCGAAAACGCAGAGCGCCAGCTGTCTGTTGACCAGCGCCCCCAGCGCGGTGTCGGATCAGCAGATGAAAGACCTGCACCTGCGCACTCGAGCTCGAGCACCGTCGCCGGAAAAAACGTAGGGGCACGTGCCGGGTAGCCTGCCTCACGACGCTAACGTCCGGCCGCTGTTCAAGCGGCCGGAATCCGTGCTCGTATTGGTCTACACCGTTGATCTGGATGTCTTGCTGATCTGCCGACGCGAACCTGCAGGCTTCTGGCAATCGGTTACGGGTAGCCTCGAAGCCGGAGAGTCGCCGCAAGCGGCGGCGCAGCGCGAACTTGCCGAAGAGACCGGTATTACCGAGCCTGTGGTGGATCATGGCAGCAGCCGTGTGTTTCCCATCAAGGCCGCCTGGCGAAAGCGATACGCACCGCAGGTAACAGAAAACCGTGAGCACGAATTCAGTGTGCAGCTTGCCGAGCGGGTACCTGTTGAGCTGGACCCTTCCGAACACACCGAGCATCTGTGGCTGCCGATGGTCGAGGCCATAGCCAAGGTATCGTCGCATTCCAACCGGGCCGCACTTCGATCCATACTCAACGCCGAAGGCTGATGGCGGTTCGTAGCCTGTTATCGGTGGTTAATCCTGCTGCGCCGTCAGCTTGTCCATTTTTTGCGCACAGATAAAATCGTTGAGTGTCAGGCCATGGGTATCGTGCGTGGTGAACACTATCGTGCAATAGCCCCAGCCGAACGAAATGTCAGGATGGTGCCCTTCCTGATCCGCAAGCCAGGCCGCGAGGTTAGCCAGATAAACGGCTTTGGCAAACCCCTTCACCGAGTAGTGGCGCTCGATAGAGTCGTGATTAGCAGATAGTTGCCAGGCTTCATCAAGCGCTGTCATGTGTGCTTGTATTTCCGGTTCCGATAATGACGGCACGTTGGTATTGCAAGGTTCACACTGGCGCTGCGTCAGGTCTGTTCCGGTCGTCATGACAATACATCTGGCAAGGATTTAGCTGATGGTAACGTGTATGAGTGACTATGGCTGGCAACGCATCGCGTGAATCAGCACCGTCCGCGGTTGACTATAATGTTGGCGCAGAGGCTAACTCCGGTCGCCATACCCCGGTGTCTGCTGTCACTGTCACTATTTTCCGAGCAAGCAAGTCGCATGGCATCAGTTCCTCGAAAGCAGATCAGACCTTCCAAAGACCAGGTGACTGTTCTGGTGCACGGCATCTGGATGCAGGGCGTGTTCATGAAGGTCATGGGCAAGATGCTCGAATC
>CALLPU010000451.1 GCA_938016235.1 uncultured Granulosicoccus sp.
GATGATCATCCGTCAGCAGGACCGTATCGCCGCGCTCGCGACAACGCAGCCACAACTGAACCAGAGTACGAGGCGTTGAGTCAGCCACAGATCCTTCCGGAATGGCTCAACTGTTGAGATGACGCAGGCATGCTGTTAGTCAATGCCATGGCAACCTTCAAGACGCGCCGGTGAACAAACCACCATTCACATTGAGCACGCTACCGGTTATATAGCTGGCCTGATTGCTGACAAGAAAACGTACCGCGTTCGCAACATCAACAGGCTGACCCAGTCGTCTCAGCGGAATGTTTTTAACACCCACTCTCTCTTCCGGCATGGACTCGACAACAGACGATTCGATAAACCCGGGGGCTATTGCATTAACCCTGATGCCTTTGGGCCCCATTTCAGTGGCAAGCGAGCGCGTCATGCCGTGTAGCCCAGCCTTCGCCGCCGAATACGCTACCTGTCCGGACACTCCCGTCAAGCCGCTTAACGATCCGATATTGACTATCGAGCCAGCCCTGCTTTTGAGCATATAGCGAATGGCGTATCGCGAACAATACAGGGCGGTATTCAAATTCAATGACAACACCTGAGCAATGTGCTCTTCAGATTGCATGATCAGGAAACCATCCTGCCCCGAGGGCGTTCGGCTACCCCCTGCGTTATTTACCAGAATATCCAGTCCTTGCCAGATTTCGGCACTTCGATCAATCAATTTCCGCGAGTCCGTGGCGCTTCCTAATTCGCACTGGACCACATCAGCCCTGCCGCCCGCCTTGTTTAACTGATCAGCAAGTGCTTCAACGCGTTGCCGGGAACGATTAGCGTGCAGCACAACACCGACGCCTGCACCGGCCAGCACAGTGGCTATAACCTCACCAAGATCGCTGGAAGCTCCCGTGATCAGAGCGATCTTCCCCACAAGATCGGAACCCTCCTGAGGGGCTTGGATAGATGCCGCTGACATAGTGCGTTTAGCTCGCTGCCTTCATGTCGATGACAAAGTCCGCCAGAGAACTAACCGAATGGAACTTCTCAACCACGTTAACTTCATCGGCCTTGATCGTTAAACCGTAGACTTCTTCTATACCCACCACAAGTTCCAGCGCTTCAATGGAATCGAGCCCAACGGCACCGGGAGGGCCATCAAACAGTGGCTGTTCATCGCCGATCTGCCCGATAGTCAATCCGAGCTCAGTTCTATCACAGATCATCTGCTTCAGCGTGGTTACCACTTCGTCCTTGTCATTGCTCATATCAGTTCATTCTCGCGTAGGGTTTAGTCAATGAGTGCATCGGCGCGGTCGGGGCCGGCAGCCAGCAACAAGCTTGCGGCACCGCCTCCGGGAGACAGCGCATTAATCAGAGAAAAGGGTGTTGATTCGGGTATCAGCCCGTTCACGGCTGAGTGAATGGAGCTGATAATCTGTAAGCCAGGTGCAGCTGCATGAGACTCGCCAACCAGGTGCTTGAGTGCGACACGTGGAACGTTCCCTGACGCTGCGCCGAAGCTATCGATGGCGCAGCGCTCTGCCTCATCCATCACCGGATGACCATTCGCTGCCAACCAGATCGACGAGACACACGATAAATCCTCACCGCCAACGGCTGCACGCATGGCGAGAGCTAAAGCGGTACCTTCTGGATCAGTTCGCCTGTGTCTCATGGCATCATGACCGTGCCCCACCCCAATGATCGATGCCAGAGGTTTATGGTGTCGTGCCCTGCACGTCGCTGGCGAGGTCAGTATCAACGCGGCTGCGCCCTCAGCCGGTGCAAAACCGTGCGCTACCTTCCCGGATGATGCGCCAACATCTCTTGCAAGCCCCATTGAAACAAGGCTCTGTTGCTGCAACGTGTTCAGCTCATCTGTAGCCACGAGAATGGCGTAGTTGATGCGACCAAGTGACAACGCCATAGACGCCAGATCAATCGCAGTGAGCATGCCCTGGAAACCATTCACCACAGAATAGCTGGGGCCCTGCACGCCATGGCGCATGCTGATTTCACCGGCACCCGCAGCGAACGTCGTATTCTGGAACAGCAATGGGCTGACCAGCCTGGGAGTTTTCAAGAACAGCGTATCCAGAAACCGACAGGTCTGGCTCTCGGGCCCATGATCCGTGCAATAGAAAATACCCACTGAGGCACTTTCGTCAGAGGGTTTAATACCACTGTGAGACAGCGCTTCATCAACGGCCATCAATGCCAGGCGGTTACAACGTGGCATGCGCTTGAGTTTTGCGTTATCCAACTCGAAAACGGAATCGGGTACGCTCCCGGACCAATCATCACCTTCGTGGGTGCTGCAACTGAAGGGCGACGCGATAAGCTCAGGTAAACGATTCTCCAGATCTCGGGTCAGTGCACTCACACCCGCTCCCATTGGCGAAACCGCACCGAGTCCTACGATACAGGCGTCCATTTTCATGAGGCGCTTGCTCTGAAAATCAGAGAAGCGTTATTGCCCCCGAATCCAAAGGAGTTAGACATGGCAACTGTTGCGCTGCTGGTTCGCGACGCCGTTACACAATCCAGATTGAACTCAACATCCTCTGCCGTCGTGCTGATTGTGGGCGGAAGAAAGCCCTCGTTCAGCGATACCAGCGATGCAACCGCTTCCAGTGCGCCAGCCGCACCCAATGTGTGCCCCACCATGGATTTGGTAGAACTCACCGGTAGCGATTCCATCCGATCCAGACCAAACACCGCCTCCATGGCGAGCACCTCGGTGGCATCGTTCTTTTGCGTAGCGGTGCCATGCGCGTTGATATAGACAATATCGTCTGGAGTGGCTTCAGCGCACGCAAGTGCCATTCGCATGGCTTCAGTCGCACCTCGTCCATCCGCCTCCGGACTTGTCATGTGAAAAGCATCACTCGTCATGCCAAAACCGAGCATCTCGCCCAATGGTTCAGCATCTCTGGACAGCGCATGATGCTCACTCTCCAGAACCAGAAACGCCGCCGCTTCACCCAACACCAACCCCGTGCGCTCTCGACTGAATGGTTTGACATCGCTTTGCGACAACAAACCGAGTACGCCAAATCCGGCGTGAGTGAGATCAGTAAACGTATCAACCCCCCCGGCAATCACAACATCGCAGCGCCCGGTTCGAATAAGATCAAACGCGGTTCCCAATGCGTGAGCTGAAGCGGCACAGGCAGAGGAAAGCACCAGACTCATACCCGTGATCCCTGAGCGGGCCATGAGATGATCATTCATGGCATACGGACTGAAGTCTCTGAGCCATCGAGTACGCCACACATCACGTTTTATCCAATCCTCGTAAAAACGCAGACCCGAACACATGCCACCCAGCGTTGTGCCCACAGACAACGCACTACGCGACGATAACTCTCTGGCCGAGGGCAAGCCGCTTTGCGCTATCGCCTCATCAAACGCCATGCTGCCCAATCGAGTGGCACGATCACTCCATTCGGGTAACAGGTTGTCAGCGTTGATACGAGGCGCAATGGCATTTGGCACTGTGGCCGCCTGCAACGAATGGTACTGCGATGGATCCCGATCACTGAGTGTTCGGATACCGCTGTCCCCATTTCGCAGGGCCTGACCCAAGGCTTGGGTATGCGCAGCGATTGAGCATATCGCTCCCATGCCTGTCACCAGAACCCGGGGATTTGACAGGTTTCGAGTCACCCGTCAGACTGCCGCGGTATGGCTGTGCTTACACTGATACACATCTTATTCGGTTCCCTGGGCATAGCAGCAATAGCGGGTGCATTGCTGTCCAGAAAAGGCTCGAGAGTCCATCGCCGATCAGGCACCACGGCGTATTTCTCGCTCATGTTGTCACTGGTCGCTGCTACCGTTGTATCCATTCTCACATCCAATCTCTTCCTGCTCCTGATTGCAGGGTTCACCGCCTACCTGCTATACACCGGAAGACGTATTGCTCAAGCGCGTGACAGTCAAATTTCCGGTACTGACAAACTGGTCTTTACTGCAACACTGCTACTGTCTCTATCGATGATCGCGTACAGCATCCACCTCTGGCGTGTCGGAAATCCTGCTGTGTGGCCATTGCTACTGTTCGGGCTGATCGCTTTTGCTCTCTCGCTCAGTGATCTGCTGCGTAATGGCACATGGCCAGAAGACAACGATCGCATTGCCTTGCACCTGACCCGAATGGGCGGGGCGAGTATTGCGGTTTTGACAGCCGTCATGGTGGTCAACGTATCAACGTCTCCTGCGTGGGTTGTCTGGGTTGCCCCTACCGTTCTCCTCACACCAGCGATTTCCTACATGGCTTATCAACTGAAGAACGCAGACGTGCCATAAGCGTTCTACAAGTTCATGGGTAGCAGCCTGACGCAGGCTGTCAGCGGGCACAATCCCGTAAATGGGTGATACTGATTACCCGCACTTAGAAAAGGACATCAGCGATATGAAAGGAGACGTTCCTGAGCTATGGCGGGCAGCCCCCATGGAGCAAGGCAATCTTGCAGTAGATCCCCTACATACGATTCACTGGAGAATTTACGGACACCGCTCATCCCAACCGGTGCTGTTTCTGCATGGAGGACCAGGTTCTGGTGCTGATGTGTCGCATTTGTGCTTTTTTGATCCCGAAAAACATCGCGTCCTGTTTTTTGATCAGCGGGGCACCGGCCACTCAACACCCACTGGGAGCCTGGTGGATAACACTACCAACCATCTCATTCACGACATAGAACGGCTTCGCGAGATGGCGCGGGTGCAAAGCTGGGTCGTCTTTGGCGGATCATGGGGCGCAACCCTGGGACTGGTGTATGCACAACACCACCCAAACGCCTGCCAGGCACTGGTTCTGCGCGGCACATCAAACAGCCACACTTTCCAGAACACGTGGGTGATGGATGTTCGGCCGAAGCAACTCCCGGAAAGGTCAGCAGCCTTCCTGAGTGGCTTAACAGCCGAGCAGTTGCACGATCCGGTATCCGCGCATCTGGACAACATACTCAGTGGTAATGCACTAAGAGAATCGCAGGCCGCCTACGCCGTTAGAGCACTGGAAACAGGGCTGACACAGGCTGAGGCTGTTGAATTTTCAGAACCACCACCGCGGGACGGACATTTACCGCCCATCAATCAGGACGAACTGGCAAGGGCCAGGATCTATCTGCATTACTGGGTGAATCACAAGTTTCTCACTGCTGAAAATTGTTTACCTAACCCTACCGCTCTGGATGCTATTCCCGTTACGTTGGTGCACGGCGAGTCCGACTGGATTTGCCCACTGGCCGGAGTAGAGTCCCTGTGTGATGTACTGACACATGCCAGATTGATACGAGTGTCTGGCGCAGGACATTCGCCCATGCACCCGGAAATGACCTCTCAGCTCAGGCAACTGATGCAGTGCGGCCAAGGCTGAACTGAACTGCGGTTCAGGCGCGCCTGTCTATACAAATTGCGAAAGACAACCGTATTGGCGATGCGCACGGGCTAGCAAGACGTCAATCAGTTGCACAAGCATGACACTGATTCGTACTCACCCTGCCTCTCGCTGACCGTCCAGCAGATCACGTAACCGTTACGTCAACTCCGACGAAAAATCCGCTTTTGCCTATGGCGCAGAGTCAGCTCACACAAAGGCTGTGTGTTACACGCAATCGCGCAAACACGGCGGCTTGAATGATGCTTGCAGTGCGTTTTGCTGCTCACCATCAGCCCAGAATCTGTGTTGATGTGGCACTTAACCTAAAAAGCATTTGGAGGCGGATTGAACAACCAGCCAGCCCAGGCATTACGCGATGATCGAGACGATAGTATCAACAGCTCTCTGCACATAGCCGGCCGGCCTATAGGCTCTGGGAGACTCCCCTATATCGTTGCGGAAATGTCAGGGAATCACAACGGTGACATGACACGCGCTTTGAAAATACTGGATGCGGCCAAGGCTGCTGGCGCAGATGCCGTTAAGATTCAGACGTATCGCGCAGATACCATCACGATTGACTACCACGGCCCCGAGTTCATGGAAAAAGGTGGATTGTGGGACGGCAGGCGACTGTATGAACTCTACGAGGAAGCGCATACACCCTGGGAGTGGCACGCTGCCATCTTCGAGCACGCGCGCAATATCGGCATCACCGTATTCTCATCGCCCTTCGACGTGACTGCCGTGGATTTCCTCGAGGAATTGGATGCCCCGGCCTACAAGATCGCATCGCCTGAAATCATTGACCTGCAGCTCATACGAAAAGTGGCTCAAACGGGCAAGCCGATCATCATGTCAACGGGCATGGCCTCACTGGAAGAAATCGAGGAAGCCGTCACAGCCGCTCAGCAAGCCGGTGCGAACAACCTCATCGTATTGCATTGCACAGCCGCCTATCCCACTCCGGTAGAAGAAGCCAACCTGTCTACCATGGCGGAGATATCTCGACGGTTCAACGTGGAGGTGGGCTTATCCGACCACAGCCTGGGTACAGAGGTCTCAGCCATTGCCGTGGCACTCGGCGCCGTGTTCATTGAAAAACACTTCACACTATCGCGCGAAGATGGAGGCGTTGACAGCGCTTTTTCGCTGGAACCACCCGAGCTCGCTGAGCTTGTAACCTCCGCCAGGTTCGCCCATGCCGCACTCGGCAAACCGGCATTCACGCCCACGCATTCAGAAAAACTGGTGTTGAAAAACCGCCGATCACTCTACGTGGTGGCACCTGTCAAGAAAGGCAGCCTTCTGGATCACACGAACATACGCTCCATTCGCCCAGGGAACGGTCTTAAACCCAAATACCTGGAACAGGTGCTCAGTCAGCAAGCCACACGCGATCTGGATTTCGGTGAGCCTCTGGAAGCATCCATGGTTGATGTCAGTCTCACTCAATGAAGGAGACGATTCAGACAGCTGCCATCATTACGGCAAGAGGTGG
>CALLPU010000452.1 GCA_938016235.1 uncultured Granulosicoccus sp.
CTGACTCAAGGGTCTCTACAAATACGTTGTCAGAGCTGGCCAGTGAAGCAGCGGAGTAAACACTGGCAGTCATGGCGAGCACGCACACGGCAGCGTAACGAATCATAAGTGCAGGCATTGGGATTAACGAGATACTTATTCTGAATGCGTGACGAATCATCGGGAGTGGTGCGAGCGCCATAGGACACTGGCGGCTGTTCTCTGGTTTAAGTTTGTCCAAAGCCTCGGCCGTCCGGGCCACTGGCCAGTTGTTGCTTACGTCTGGATTCACGATGCACGGTAAAAATGGACGCCATGACGATGATAGCGGCTCCGATCCAGGTACTCACGCTGGGTAATTCGGCGAACAGAAACCACCCTATCACGGTGGCATAAATCAGCCTGACATAATCCAGTGAGGCCAGCATGGAAGCCTCCCCGTAGGAAAACGCGTAGATGTTGGCTTTCTGGGCAAAATAGGAAACAAAGGCAATGGCCGCCAGCAAACCCCATTCCGTTGGGCTAGGCGTTACCCACTGCATGAAGGCCGGGATAGCCATGATCAATCCGACACCAATTGCCTGGAAGGCGAGGATCGTACTCGCAGAATCAGTTCGCGACAGCAAGCGAATGATCACCATTACCATGCCGGCACAACCCGCCGCTCCCACCGCCATCAGACCATAACTGGAAAAACCGGCGCCACCGGGACGCAGCATGACCAGCACACCCAGAAAACCCACAACAACAGCTGACCAGCGGTACAAGCCGACAGTCTCCTTGAGTATCAGCACGGCAAATATGGTGACAAAAAAACTCTTCGCGAAAGCGATTGCCGTGGCATCGGCCAATGGCATGTTCACCACTGCCGTAAAGCCGAATAGCATGGCCATCAACGCGAGAAAAACTCGCGCCATCTGAAGAGGCAATTGCGTGGTTTTAAGAGACTCCGGGAAGGTCTTGAACAAGACTGGCGCAAGCATGATGGTCATGCCCAATTGCCTGACAAACAGAATCTGGGTAACAGGTAACCGCTCGCCAACCAGCTTTATCATCGCCACCATCAGCGAAAAACCGAAGGCGGCCAGCATCAGAATCAATGCGCCCTTGACGTTATCGGACTGTTTGTCGAAACGCTCCAAGTGGCCCCCGTTCTCTGTGCTGGGCGGCAAGCTTACACCAACAGCGTTAGCGTGAGCATACCGGTACCGTATTCACACAACACAGCAGCACGTCGGTGCATGCGCTACTCGGCCGATGACACTGTTTCAGCAGGCAGCGTCTTGTTCCTGGAGGGGTCGCCAATCACGATCAGCACTTCGCGTTCTGTGCGTAGATAGGACTCGTTCGGGTTGATTGCCGTGAAACGGTACACGTGCTCGCCTTGATCACGATCGCCGGTTTGCCAGTAAAAGGTACGACTGCCATCGGCGTTTGCATCAAAGCTTGCATTACGCGGCAATCTGTCCACCTGCAGCACGGGGCGGGTCCCATCATCAATGGATGCAGATACCCGCAAATTGACCACCCTGCCCGCGCTGACAATCAGATTGGATAGTTGAGGCATCCGGGGTGTATCCGGATCGACAAAATCGTCCTGGTTGAACTCACTACTGTTGCGGGAAAGCGCGCTCCGAGCGGCTGGCGTAGCGCCGGACGTTTCTGCCTGAATCACAGGCACCCTTGCCTGTTTCTTTTTGACAGGTGTAACTGGCTCGTCGCTGGATTGTTCTGCATTCATCACTGATTCACTATCAGTTCCCGGCTGAATCAACAGCTGCCGACTGTCCAGAACGGCACCGTCATCAATATCGGAGGCGATGATGTCTATTACGGTGTTGTCGGGTAATTCAAGTGGCGCTCTCCAGACGACAAACAGCTTTCCACTGTTACTAACGGTCAGCGAAGCACCATCCGGTGCAGAGCCCAGCTGAATCTGTACACGGCGTTCATTCTGATTTTGCCAGGTGATCGGGTAACGCAAGAGCTCCCCTGGCTGCAGTGTCTGCACGGGTATGGGCGCTAGCAGATCTGCCGATGCCTGACACGCAAACAGTGACAAGACAATGGCGGCCGCAACACGCCTTGCCCTGCTCAGGAACAACAGTTGCGAACCGCGAGGCATCGGATACACCATCACCGAAGTATACCCATGCTCCTGGAGCCTGCGCGGCTTATTGCAGCAGTGATTACCGCGCCTTTCTGAACGTTAAGTTCCAGCGCACAGGTCCAAAATGAGGATGGTTGGCCGGTTTGAGTTTTCGAACTCCGTGGTAATACTGCCTGGCAGGACCGCCGAAAACCACGACGTCACCGTCGCTCAAATCTACCGCCGTAGTCTTGCCCTTGCGTTCCGGGCCCACAACGAAAAATCGCGCTCCGATGCCCAGAGAAACGGAAACGATGGGCGAGTCAAAATCAACCTCGTCCTTGTCCTGATGCGCACCCATCTGGGTGCCAGGTTCATAGTGATTGATCAGACAGGAGTCGGGAAGGAAGTCTGCAAAACCTGCCCTGTGCGCGGCGCTGGAAGACAACTTCAGGAATGACGGCGGCATGGCAGGCCAAGCGTTGCCCGTTAACGGATCCAACGCCTCATACCGGTAACCCTGCCGATCGGCAACCCACCCGACCTGCCCGCAGCTCGTGGTTTGCACTGACATCAAAAACCCGCGCATCGTTTGCATGCGCCGAAGCGGCGAAACCTCGCGTATTGCCTTGATTTCGACATCAAGTGCCTGTGAATCAGCAAAACCCGGCAGCAGAACCATGCCGGGGCAAATTGTGACAACATCATCAAATAACTCGCCCATCTCTGTATATCTTCTGTTTTATTACCCGAATTCGGGCATATTTGTTGGCTTCCTTCGGCCGTATCTGCATTATGCGCCACATGTTGCCCACCGCTGCCAGTGACAACCTAGTAGAACACCTCTGCCGACAGACAGGACTCAGCCGGGACAGTGCTGCCAGACTCATCGGCGAGGTACTCGCTTTCTACGATGAAACCGCCGCCTCGTTCATCCGTCGGCGACATCACGACCTGCAGAAATCCGGTTTGTCCAACGCCACTATCTATCG
>CALLPU010000453.1 GCA_938016235.1 uncultured Granulosicoccus sp.
CGCCATGACCTGGAAGTGATCAACATCCTGACCGATGACGCGGCACTTAACGACGCGGTCCCGGAGAAGTATCGTGGCCTCGACCGGTATGTCGCTCGCAAGCTGGTGGTCGCTGATATGGAAGCAGCCGGCCTGCTGGTATATGTCAAAGACCACAAGCTGATGGTGCCGCGTGGCGAAAAATCAAATGCCGTTGTCGAACCGTACCTCACCGATCAGTGGTATGTGGATCTGACGCGTAAGGTGCAACCCGACGGACGTCCCGGCGGTCACACAGCCATCACACAGCCTTCCCTTGATGCTGTTTCGAGCGGCAACGTCAATTTCGTTCCGGATATCTGGGCAAAAAACTACAACCAGTGGCTGGAAAACATCCAGGACTGGTGTATCAGCCGACAAATCTGGTGGGGACACAGGATTCCGGCATGGTACGACGATGCCGGTAACATCTATGTCGGCACCGATGAAGCTGCAGCTCGGGCGAAGCACTCATTGAGTGATGATGTCGTTCTGCGGCAAGACGATGATGTGCTGGACACCTGGTTCTCTTCGGCACTATGGCCATTCAGCACCCTGGGCTGGCCCGAGAAAACCGACAGCCTGGACACCTTTTACCCGGGCTCTGTGCTGGTTACCGGCTTTGACATCATCTTTTTCTGGGTCGCACGCATGGTCATGTTCGGCACACGCTTCATGGATGGTCAGGTGCCTTTCAAGGACGTCTACATACATGGCCTGGTACGTGACTCTGAAGGCAAGAAGATGTCCAAAAGCAAGGGTAATGTTCTCGACCCGATAGACATCATCGACGGCATCGAACTGGAGGCGCTGGTAAAGAAGCGCACCAGCAACATGATGCAGTCCCACATCGCCCCTAAAATCGAAAAACAGACACGCAAGGAATTTGCTGACGGTATTCCTGCACTCGGCACGGACGCTTTGCGATTTACTTTCGCATCGTTGGCATCCAATGGCCGCGATATTCGCTTTGACCTCAAACGCGTGGAAGGCTATCGAAACTTTTGCAACAAGTTGTTCAATGCCACGCGCTACGTGCTAATGAACACCGAAGGCATGGACCCGGAAGATATTCCAGAGCAACGCAACCCAATTGATCGCTGGATCATCTCGCAGTTGCAAAAGACAGAGGCAACGGTTGCCAGACACATCAGCGAATACCGCTTTGATCTGGCGTCTACCGCATTGTACGAATTCATATGGAACGAGTACTGCGACTGGTATCTGGAAATGGCCAAACCTGTCCTGACTGGTGAAGCCACCCATGCAGAAAAGCAGGCCACTCGCGTAACGCTGGTAGGAGTGCTGGAGGCCACACTACGACTGGCGCATCCGTTCATGCCGTTCATCACGGAAGAACTCTGGCAGCAGGTGGCTCCACTTGCCAACAAATCTGGCGACACCATCTCACTGCAGCCCTACCCTGTCAGCGATCCCGACAAGATGGACGAACAGGCTCTGGTCGAAATCGAGTGGGTAAAACAGGTGGTCATGGGCGTGCGCCGAATTCGCTCGGAAATGAACATCAATCCCGGCAAACGCCTGCCGTTGATGTTGGCACAAGCCAACGATGCTGATCGGGAAAGACTCGACCGGCATCGCGATCTGTTGCAGTTCGCGGCACGACTGGAAACCATCACAGTGCTTGAGAACGAGATGGACGCGGCTGACTCAGCCGTATCCCTGGTTGATCATCTGAAGCTCATGATCCCGATGGCCGGCCTGATCGACAAGGACGCTGAACTCGCCAGGCTCACTCGTGAAATCGACAGGCTAACCAAAGAAGTAGCGCGCTTGAGCGGTAAACTGGGCAATCCCGGATTCACCGACAAGGCGCCTGCCAAGGTGGTAGAAGGTGAACAACAGAAGCTGCAGGAAGCGCAGGCGTCACTGACTGAGCTGGAAGCGCAGCGCAATAAGATCGCCGCCATTTGACCGACCAGACGTAACCGTCAATATGCTGATGTGTCGCTGTTGACGGTTACTTCAACTCGTCGCCAACAGATACTGCACGATCAACCAGACGACCACCATGAACACGGCGGTGCCGATGACGCCGCCGATGATGAAATGAATCGGCTTGCCCTGGGTAAAATCACGCTCACGATTCTTTCGTGACTGCACACCGATCATGGCGGCACCGACACTCTGTACAACGTTCCAGAAACCGGTTCCCTGACGTTGCTCGGAGGCCGGATCCTTATCCGGGTTTTTCGTCATCAAACTACCTGTGAATGTGCCACTAGAACCGGATACCCGCTTTGGCCGAGTAGGTTCTGAGATCGCCTGTTCGATCAGCCTCAAGTGTTAATGCAAACCCGAGGTTGATTGTCAGCCCGACAAATACTTTGTCCTGTTCAAATGTTTCAGCGGTTAAATTATTCAGCTCACGGCCCGGATTGGCATTGCTACGCACGATGCCCGCACCTGCATAGGGCGTTAGCATGAAAATACCTTTGGATGCCGTTATTTCAAGTGCCGAACTGTCGATGTCGAAATCAGTGAGCCCCTGCAGCTGTGAGTGGCTGGCCCGTAAAGCAACCGACGGCGTTAATGCTCCACCGTTGATCAGCGCGTAACGAATTTCGCCGGCGATGATGGAAATGTCGGTGTCTGGTACAGCGCTTAGCGTTGCTCCGAGATCGAAGCCAAAAGGCAGGCCTTTATTGACATGAATTCGCGGCACGATGAGTTCTTTTGTTTCGAAATCACCATCACTGGCATCATCAAACAGTGCCTCGTCTATCTCAGTGGAAGACACTTCTACGCCAATATCCAGCCCCAGCGTACCCAGGGGTTCAGCAGGTCCCAGCGCTTTGTAATGGAAGGCAGCACTCAGGTTTTTCGACAATTGAATGAAACGCTCCTGGCTTAATGTATCCAGTGAGCCGAACGATTCCGCCATGACCGGCACAGGAACACCCACAGCAATCAACAACGACAGTATTGGCCATCGGCATCGCGCAAGCGCATGTGTCATGGTGAATCTCCTTTTACAAAACCTGCCCATCTTCCGCCGTTGCCGCTTCGAGCGCTTCCATGCTGCCCAGCAGCTGCTCTTCAATCGATTCAACGGATTGTCGCGCCGCGGCTTCATCTTGCAACAGCGCAGCCAGCACCGCCTTCTGATCATCATTGTACAGATCCTCTGCACCGAGTCTGGTCCGTAATTCGGACAGGTTCTGCATGGCTTTCTCCAGAGCCCTTTCCTGTTGAGTGACTAACCGTGTCAGCGGTGCCAGACGAGCACGACGTTCGGCATCATTACGCTTTTGCTGGCGTTTATCGACGTGGCTGGTTCGTCCTGCTCTTGTGGTTTCAGCATGCCCGACCGCTACACCATTGCCGTTTGCAGCATGCGTTGATACTGCCGTTGCCTGGCTGGTTACCTGCTCGTTCTGCCGTCGCGAAGCCAGCCACTTTGCATAACCATCCAGATCATCATCAAACGGTTGAAGATCGCCGTCTGCAACCAACCACAGGGCATCTACCACACTACGCAACATGGTGCGATCATGCGATATGACGAGCAGTGCGCCTTCAAAGGACACCAGCGCATCGGCAAGCGCCTGACGCATCGTGATGTCCAGATGATTGGTTGGCTCGTCCAGCAACAACAGGTTGGGGCGAGCCTGTACGATCAATGCCAGTGCAAGCCTTGCGCGCTCCCCACCCGACAGGGTTCCGGCCGATTGCAATGCCTGATCGCCCTGAAAACCAAAGGTGCCCAGAAAGGTTCTCGCCTGTGCCTCACTCAGACTCGAATCGTGCGACAAAAGCGCCTGCAAGGGTGACTGGTCTGAACGCAATTGATCCACCTGGTGCTGTGCAAAGTAGCCAATGGATAATTTCTGGGCAGGCACACGGTTACCCTGCATCGGAACAAGACTGCCAACCAGCGCCTTGACGAGAGTGGACTTACCCGCCCCATTAACACCCAGCAACCCGATTCGGTCTCCGCTTTGAACGGTTAGATTTACGTTCCTTAATACGACGTTTTCATCATAGCCCAACGCACACTGCTGCAAGACCACCAGCGGACTGGGCATCGCCAGCGGTTGTTGAAAACCAAACTTGAACGGTGTTTCAATTCGAACCGCCTGTGTCTCACCCATGCGCTCCAGCATTTTCAAGCGGCTTTGCGCTTGTCGCGCCTTGGTCGCCTTGGCGCGAAATCGATCCACAAAGCTCTGCAATTCCTTGCGCCTGGCCTGCGCTTTTTCATGCGCAGCCTGTTGCGTACCCAGCCTGGCCGCACGCCAGCGTTCGAATGCGCTGTAGTTTCCAGTCACCAGATCGGCAGATTCGTTTTCGATGTGTAATGTCATCGTGGTAACGGCATCCAGAAACTCTCTATCGTGGGAGATGAGCATCAAGGTGCCGTCCCGCTGCCTTAACCATGACTCAAGCCATAGCACAGCGTCCAGATCCAGATGGTTAGTCGGTTCGTCCAGCAACAGTAATTCGTTGGGACTCATCAAGGCTTGCCCCAGATTCAGGCGCATCCGCCAGCCACCGGAGAAGCGTGACACCGGCCAGTCATGTTGCTCGGTTGAAAATCCTAACCCGTTGAGCAAGGCCCCGGCTCGCGACTGCACGGTATAGCCACCCGCCTGATCCAGATCGGCCAGCAGGGTTGCCAGTTTTTCGCCATCGGACTCGGCGCACTTGTCGATGGCTGTTTGTACTCTGCGCAAGTGCTGGTCACCATCAACCACGTAATCCAGCGCTGAACGCTCCGACGAATGCGTCTCTTGAGCAACGTGGGTGATGCCCACTTGATGCTGCAATGAAATAGCGCCGGCATCGGGTTCCAATGATCCCTGGATCATGGCAAACAAGCTGGATTTCCCACACCCGTTGGCACCCGTCAGACCGACTTTTTGCCCGGCGTGCACGACGCAGCTGACGTCCGAGAACAAGATTTTACCGTCACGTCTGCACGCGACGTCATTGAAACTGAGCATATCCGCAATTTTACGCTTCTTCAGCCCATAAAGCGGTTAATAACTGTTCTGCTATCATCGCAGCACGATACGGTTATCGTGTTCGAGGAAAGACCAGTGACCTGTAAATACAATCGTCTTATCGGTATCTTGTTTGCTGTTTTGCTGATCAGCGGGTGCGGAATCAACAACATTCCCACCTATGATGAAGCCGTCAACGGCCGCTGGAGTGAAGTGCAAAATCAATACAAGCGACGTGCTGACCTGGTACCCAACCTGGTTAGTACAGTAGAAGGATTTGCCGATCAGGAACGTGAAGTCCTGACACAGGTAACCGAGGCGCGAACGCGCGTGTCGCAAATGAATATTTCTCCGGAAATGCTCACAGACCCGGCTGCGTTTCAACAGTTCCAGGAAAATCAGGGTGCACTGACCTCTGCCCTGCAACGCTTGATGGTGGTTGTTGAGGCCTACCCGGACTTGAAATCGAACGAGAACTTTCTGGCGTTGCAGCAACAACTCGAAGGCACTGAAAATCGTATCAGTGTAGCTCGGCGGGATTACATACAAGCTGTACAGACGTACAACACAGAGCTGCGTACTATTCCCGGTCGCTGGTGGAAACGCTTCATGTATCCGGAAAGCGAGCCGAAGGAAAATTTTTCTGTCAGTGCCGAAGACGCCGTGAATCCAACGGTCAATTTCAACAACTGAGCGAAGCGGCGTGCGCTCCCGCACATGGATCATGACTGAGTCGCCGCTGTGTGCTGGCCGTTTTCTGGCAGCCACACTGTTCAGCCTGCTACTGACGTATTTGCCGGTGTTTGCCGGCAGTGCATATGCCCAGGAATCAGAATTTCCTGCACTCACGGGTCGAGTCGTCGATCTTGCCGGAATTCTCGACAGCACTGCCACGACTGCACTTGTTGATGCATTGGCAGCGCACGAAAACGACACCAGCAACCAGGTTGTTGTAGCAACTGTTCCCTCATTGAACGGCTATGACATCGCCGACTATGCCAATCGTCTTGGCAGGTTCTGGCAGTTGGGCACGGCAGAAGAAGACAACGGCGTGTTGGTGCTGGTGGCACCCAACGAACGTAAAGTACGAATCGAGGTAGGCTACGGCCTCGAAGGCGCCTTACCCGATGGGCTCGCCAGTATCATTGTGCAGCGTGAGATGCTTCCGTCGTTCCGCAGCAACAACTACACCACGGGTATTCAGCAAGGCACAGCTGCTGTGCTGGCTGCCATCGAGGGCGAGTACACGGCTCCTGCTAATGGCAAGGGGCCTGGAAAAACCGATCCTTTTTCGGAAAGACTGGGCAATTTACTGCCACTGATATTCATTGCGATGGTGGCCATACCCGAACTGCTGAAAAGATCAGGCATGAGAAAAGCGGCAAACGGTGCTTTTCCGGCAGGCTTCGCCGGGCTGTTTGGTACGCTGGCCAGTGGCAACCTCATCATTGGCCTCGCCATAGCCATTGGCATTTTTTTGCTGATTTACTTTACAGGATCCGGTGGTGGATCCGGGCGCGGTGGCTCGGGACGCAGCGGTTACGGCGGGTATATCGGCACTGGGGGCTTCGGTGGCGGCATGGGCGGCGGTGGTTTCAGCGGCGGTGGCGGCAGCTTCGGCGGCGGTGGTGCATCGGGAAGTTGGTGATATGGCATTTCTAACCGATACAGAAAAAACCATGCTCGTTGCCAAGATCAACGAGGCGGAATCCAGAACGCGAGCTGAGATCGTGACTGTCATTGCTCAACAGAGCGATGGTTATCGGTACATCCCTCTGGTGTGGGCCGCCCTGATCGCATTGAGTATCCCAGGGTTGTATCACGCGTGGGTTGCGCTCGACACCGGTGGATGGTCTTCACCACAAGGCGGTGCCACCTCGTTAGAGCACTGGCTCTATCCATTGCAAGTACTCGTGTTTCTCGGCATGGGCATGATTTTCCAGCTGACGCCAGTACGCCTGTGGATGATTCCGGCGTCTGTTAAAAGGCTTCGAGCAAGCCGGCACGCCCGAGAACAATTCTTCCTGCAACGTCTCCATGAGACAGAAGCACGAACTGGTATCCTGATTTTTGTATCAGTGGCCGAGCACTACGTGGAAATTATCGTGGACACCGGTATTGCGGCCGTCGTGGATAACACCATCTGGGATCAGACGGTAAACGAGTTCATCGAACACGTCCGCCGTGGTGATATTGCACTCGGATTTGAGAGCACTATCGAGCACTGCCGTGAGGTGGTATGGGAACATTTTCCGGCACCGCACGGTCGACCCGACGAGCTCCCAAACCATCTCATCGAAGTCT
>CALLPU010000454.1 GCA_938016235.1 uncultured Granulosicoccus sp.
TGATGAAGGCGGTTAAACGCTTCGATCCGAATGTCGGCGTACGCCTCGTTTCGTTTGCCGTGCACTGGATTCGCGCCGAAATCCACGAATACGTCATCAGAAACTGGCGGATCGTGAAAGTGGCTACCACCAAGTCACAACGCAAATTGTTTTTCAAGCTGCGTAGTGCCAAGAAGCAACTCAACTGGTTCAGCCAGGAAGAGGTGGAAGCGGTTGCGGCCGACCTGGGTGTTGATGCCAAAGTGGTTGTGGAAATGGAATCGCGCATGCACGGGCATGACAGTGCGTTCGACGCGCCGCCGGGTGCCAGTGAAGACCGCGTGAGCTTGTCTCCGTCGGAGTCACTGTTTCAGGAACAGGATGATCCATCCATCGTTCTGGAACGCGAAGACGGCAGAAACAACTCCCACGAAGGTTTGGCTGCCGGATTCGAGATACTCGATGATCGGAGTCGTACCATCTTGCAACGACGCTGGCTGGAGGACGAAAAGTCCACGCTTCATGAACTGGCTGATGAATACGGCGTCTCTGCTGAACGTATTCGCCAGATTGAAAAAGCGGCCATGAAGAAGATCAAGACGCATCTGATGGCTGCCTGATCCACGGCGCCAGATAGACGATTCGAACTAGCCGCCCAGGGTAGCCTGGGCGGCTTTTTTTATGTCTGGAGTGTTGTCAGCACACTCACTGCTGGTTGATCATGGTGGAAGACTATTCCCGGTGTTAACACTACCGATCCACGAGACAGCCATGACCAAGCAACACGAGTACACAGCCCAAGTGACATGGACCGGCAATACCGGCTCAGGTACGAGCGGTTATCGCCACTATGAACGCACCTGGGATATCACGAGTCCGGGCAAACCCGTGGTGCATTGCTCCAACGATCCACTGCTGGGAGGAGACCCTTCACTACCCAACCCGGAGGATCTGCTGCTCAATGCCGTTTCCGCCTGTCACATGCTGTGGTACCTGCATCTGGCCAGCAGCGCCGGCATCGTCGTCACAGCCTATGTGGATAATCCCGTGGGTATTGGCGAAGTGGCTGCAAACGGTGCCGGTCGTTTTATTGGCGCTACCTTGAAGCCATTTATCAGTGTGGCCGCCGGAACGGATACCACCGTTGCTGATGCCATCCATCAGGATATTCATCACTACTGCTTTATCGCCCGCTCGCTGAATTTTCCAGTCAGCATCCAGGCACAGTATGAGGTAGCCTGATTAAGACAACTTCAGGTGTCTGATGGACAGTTTCTATCAAACGTCACCGTCACCGCCAGACCCGGATGGTTATCGCCAAGCGTCACCTTGCCACAATGCAAGTCTGCAATTGCCTTGACAAGGCTCAGCCCCAATCCTGTGCCTGTGGTGGTGCGGCTGCGCTCAAGCCTGTAGAGCCGCTGAAACACCTTCTCTCGCTCGGCATCGGGTATGCCCAGACCGGTGTCGGCCACCCGGAACCAGATGCGCTCACCTTCCCGACCCGCACTCAATACAATCTCAGTACCCGCAGAACAGTGATGCACAGCGTTCTCGATCAGGTTAACGGTTAACTGCATCAACAGACTCTGATCACCGAACATGGGAAGCGACTGGCCCGGCAGGTCGATGGTCAGCGTCTGGCCGTTTTCTTCCACCACCGGAGCATAAACTTCGATTGCGGTCTCCAGAGTCGATGCCAGATCAATATGCTTGAACTGCGCACGTCGTGCACCGGCTTCAATCTGGGCAATACGCAACAACGCTTCAAACGTACCATTGATGGCTTGTGCTTCATCCAGCGCACCATCGAGTTCATCACCCACGCACCGACCCGCCCGGCTCTTGGTAGCTGCATCCTCAATCGTAATGAAGAGACGGTTAAGCGGTGTTTTCAGATCATGGGCAATGTCGGTGCTGACCTGCCGCATGCTATCCACCGTCTGCCTGAGACGGTCCAGTGATGTGTTGATCTTGATGGCAAATTCGTCGATGTCATCCTGCGCACAGGACACCGGTAGCCTCGCATTCAGGTTACCGGCAGCAACACCATCCAGTGAGGCGGATATGGTGCTGACACGGCAATGCACTCGGCGCGCAAAAAACCACGCCGCCACCAACGCAAGCAACGTTGACAAAATTGCCGTCCAGATCAGGCAGTAGACGGCGATCTCACGAAGCTCTACCAAAGCATCCAGACTCTTGCCCAGCGACAGAACGTTGCCATCGATTTCGCTTGTGTAAAAACGATAGAGCGTCTGGTCATCCATCAAACCGACCTGCTGTCCGGTGAGCGTACTCCATCCCATGCTGTCGATGCTCACGGGCACGTTGCCCGCCAACCGTTCACCCTGCTCGCTGGACAAATGAAATCCCATCATCGATGCCATGGGCGATCGAGTCTGCGCGTTGGCAATAGCGGTTACTGCCTCAAGACCCTGTGTGTTATAGACACTCTGTACGTCCGAAAAACGTTCGGATATCGACAGATCGATACGACTCATCACACGGCTTTCAAGGGCCTTGTAAAACACATATTCCGATAGGCCGAAACAGGCAGTAAACAATAACCAGAACGTCACTCCCATGCGAAAGGCCGTGCTTTTGAGCAACGAAAACTGATTGAAAAGATGCCGCGTTATAGTGTCACCCATGCGCGCATCTGCCGACGCATCAGCAACGGGCTCTTCAGGATCAGGCGACGTCTTGCCACGCCCGACACACGCAGAGCGTATGGGGCAATCACCGTGGATCAGCTCGGCTATCGGTTTACCATCGGTTGCCATCAAAGCCGGCCTGTCGGTTCAACGCGGTGCATGCAGGCTGTACCCCAGGTTGCGCACCGTGTGCAACAGCGGATGAGGGAAGGGTTTGTCGATCTTGCTACGCAAACGGCTGATGTGAGTCTCCACAACGCTCGTTTTTGGATCGAAGTGAAAATCCCATACTTGCTCGAGCAGCATGGTACGGCTGACAACACGGCCCTCGTTCCTCATGAGCACCTCCAGCAACGTGAACTCCCTGGGTTGCAGATCAATGTCCTGCTCACCCCGTCGCGCCGTGCGCGCCAGAAGATCCAGATACAAGTCCGCCACCTGCAGATGCGTGATCTCCACAGACGCAGCCGGACGCCGCGCCAGGGCATGCACCCGGGCAAGCAGCTCAGAAAATGCAAAGGGCTTCGTCAGGTAGTCATCGGCACCGGCTTCCAGACCCGCAACACGGTCATCAACACCGGATACGGCAGTTAGAAAGATTACCGGAGACTTGTTACCCGACGCGCGTAAACTCTTGACCATCGACAGCCCGTCCATACCGGGCAACATGCGGTCTACCACCAGAACATCATAGTCGGTTTGCAGACACTGAATCATGGCCTCACGGCCGTTGTCCAGCACATCGATTACATGACCGGCTTCCTTGAACCCGCGCGCAGCGTACTCTGCCGTATGCGTGTCATCCTCTACCAGTAAAATGTGCATGTGCCCCGAACCCTCACAGATTGGCAAACGGCATAGGGTGTTATCGCACCAACGCCTGTCGGTGTTGTCACCGAATAAGAACAGATTGTCAGACACACCGGCGCCAGGGGCCATTGTGCCATCAAGCTGCATGGATCGGACAGCCCCCGGGCCGTCCGCTGGGATACTATCGGATCGGCAGTTGTCCCTGCCCTTGCGCTGACTATACGGATTTGTATGAATGAGGGCAGCACAAGCAATCTGACTGAGTTGCCCGTGCTCGTTTTGCCGTACACGCACGGCTGCGCGTCCAAAGCCTGTGCAGATCCTCAGGTGTTCAGCACCTGGCGGGCCATTTTAGCGATACGCAGTACAGACGGATGACGTAAGCGGCGTTGAGGCGAGATGGCAATGAAAGTTTCTGTGACGTCCGTTATCAGGCCAATCTGGGTTGCGTGAAAGCTTCTGGAGATCTCACTGGCAATCACCTCGGGCGCGGGGAATACACCCAGACCGGCTTCGCCGAACGTTTTCATCAGCGCACTATCGTCAAATTCTGCAACCACCTGAGGCGCAATTGCCAGCTCATCGAACCAGTGGTCAAGGCTGCGCCGCAAGGCGCTGGACGCATCCGGCATCAGCACAGGCACATCCACCAGCGAATGCGGAAATCCGCGGCTCAAACGCTCAGACCAGTCATTCGGTGCGAAAAACGCCATTCGACTCGACCCCAGTATGTGGTTGTAGGCCCGAACGTTAAGCTCGGTAGGTACAGGTCGGTCGGACAGGATCAGATCCAGACGATGCACAGACAGGTCAGCCAGGAGGGCTTCCAGTTTTCCTTCAGAGCATGACAGGCGAGCCGGGTCATCATCTTTCAATGTGACACCGAGCAAGCGGCACGCCACCAGCTTCGGAAACGAATCCACGATGCCGACGCGCAACGCGCGGGCACTCTCCTGCCCCGAATTCTGCAAGCGTTGGGCAAGCGCGGTGCCTACCGAAAATATTTCATCCGCATATGTCTGTACGACACGCCCGGTATCCGACAGGGTCAGGCCGCGACCGACTCGCAGGAACAGTGGTTCACCAATAACATCTTCCAGTAACTTGATCTGGCCGCTGACTGTTTGCGGTGTCAAGTGCAGCACCTTGGCAGCCTTGGCCACACTACCTTCTCTGGCGACCGTGTGGAAATACAGCAAATGGTTGTAGTTAAGGTGTCTCATGCCTGTGCCTCTCGCCTGCGCGTGTCATACACCACAATGCCTACTGCACCAGCATGACGGTGTAGGCTGCAAACGCAGCCAGCAAACCGCCACCCACCCAACGCGCAATGTAACCCGGACGCCAGGCCAGAACCGCCAGCACGAGAGAAAGCACCACCATGATGGACAAAGGCAACATGCCAACACCACCACTGTTGATCGGTGTTATCAAGCCACTGGCACCGAGTACCAGTCCCAGGTTCAGCAGGTTGGAACCCACCACGTTACCAACCGCCATATCAGAATCACGGCGCGCCACGGCAAGCACCGTGGCGGTGATCTCCGGCAAACCGGTGCCGATGGACGTTACGGTTAACGCCACAACAGCTTCCGGCACACCAAAAACAGCAGCGAGCCCCACACCACCCCAGATCAGGCCCTCGGCTCCCGCGACCAACAGCAATACTCCGCCAACCACATAGCCAGCACTGGTCAGGTTGCTCTGTTGATCGATAGTTGCCGCATCGTCTCCCAGTGCTTCATCAAGATCCGGCGCTCCATCCACCTTCATGGCCCACCAGACACTCAGCAGCGCAGCAATGAGCAGGATGGCACTTTCAACACGCCCCAGATACCCATCCATCAGGAAGAAAAATCCCATCCCGGTTAATACCAGCATGAGCGGTAACTGATGAACGCGTATGGATCGATTGATGGTTAACGGCAGGATCATCGCGCCTAATCCCAGCACGATCGCAATGTTCACAATGTTGGATCCCACGACGTTACCGGCGGCAACGTCACCATAACCCTGTATTGCAGCTCCGGCACTTACAAACAATTCCGGCGCACTGGTACCCAGCGACACCAGTACAAAACCGATGATGGCTGCAGACCATCCCAGTTTTCGCCCGATAGCAGATGCCCCCTTGAGTAGCAGGTCCCCTCCAAGGTACAGACCCAGACAGCCACCGGCCATAGCAAGAATGAACAAAAGCATAATGTGTTAGATCCGCGTGAAACCGATTCAGCTCAGATATTGATCCGAGCTGCATTTTTCAAACCGACTTGACCACATCAACAGCACAAAGCCGCTGCAAGCCGTACAAACGAACACTTGGCGAACAGGCCATCGCACACCAAAAAAAGAGGCGTTGACGTGTTCGTTGAATCTACCCTCAGGGCTCTTCAGCCCGTTCACTGTGATCATCCACAACGGTGGGCGCCCACAACGGTGTTCCGGTGCGGTAGGCCGCCCGTCCGATCAGGTGTGCAGCGACAGGTGCCGTCAACAAGATGAACAGGACAATCAATATGGCCTTCGTGGTAACCAGATCGTCAGCGAAGTAGATAGCCACGCTGACAACACTTAAACCCACCCCAAGCGTGCCTGCCTTGGTGGAGGCATGCATGCGCATCAGCACATCCGGGAACCTCAGCAGTCCAATGCCGGCAATGGCCGCAAAGACGCCGCCAGAGACGAGCAGGACGATGATCACTGTTTCAGTCATGGTTGAGCCTCGCCGCTGGATGGATGGTCGGTGGAGCTTTCGTTTTCCATGGCCTGACGTTCGGCAGCCGACAAAACCTCATCGGCAATCTGCCCTTGCGGTGCCAGTTCGATATAACGCGCAAATGCAACGGTTGCCAGAAACCCGATCAATGCAATAGCGAGCCCCAGATCAAGATAAGCGGCTACCTCATACATCAATGAAAGTTGTGCAGCGATTGCCACCAGCAGTATGGTTATCAGATCCAGAGACACCACCCGGTCCGCACGGCTAGGACCCAGGATCAACCGAATGCTGGCACACACCAGCCCAACGACTGTGAGCGCCATGGACAGGCTCAGTGCAGTGGTTAAAGTCATCATCAGCGTAAAGCCTCACGTACCCGATGTTCCATGCCGCGCTTGGTTTCGCGGCGAAAATCCTCTGGATCTTCAATGAACATGGCATGCACAACCAGGTGCTTTCTATCTTCAGACACGTCAAGGGATAACGAGCCCGGTGTTAACGAAATCAGGTTTCCGAGCACCGTCAGCTCCGTATCGGTCATGACATCCAGCGGCACACTGATAACACCCGGCTTGCTGTAACGCAGCGGCGTCACAACACTCCAGGCAACTTTCAGGCTCGACACCAGCAGCTCCCATAGAAAGAACAACGCAAGCTTGACCAGACCGATCAACTTGGAACAATAGCGACTCGATGGAAACAGTGGCTGCATGGCCCACAACGTCACATAACCTACGACAAAACCTACCAGCAGGCTAGCCAGCGTGAATGCACCCGACAGCGCCGCCCAGACAACGGCCAGTACCAGGTTGATCGATAAGGGGTTCATGGTTTCATCTCCTCGATTGGCGCTGCGCCCGAGCCAAGCACCACTTGCAGGTAGGCATCAACGTTCAGCACTCCTGCTGCGGCCTGGTCAGTCAGACTGATCAGGGACGCCGGTGCCAGACCAATCAGCAGAAGCACTGCCGACAGGGCTACCACCGGCGCAAGCTGCATCGACTCGGACCGAGCCGCACTACCCGATGCAGCGTTGCTCAACTCCGGCTCTTTCACTGGTGCATCATCAGAGCGTGGAGCTGCCTTCCAGAAGGCTTCGAACCAGATTCGCATGAGCGGAATGAATGTCAGCAGACTGGCCAGCAACACCAGGGCGATCACCCACCAGGCCTGGTGCTCGATACCGGCTTCCAGCACCATGAGTTTGGCCCAGAAACCCGACAGCGGTGGAATACCGATCAAGGCCAGGGCCGCAAGCAGATACAGGATGGAGAAACCGGGGTGTGATCGATACAGTCCACCCAGTTCTGACAGCTCGCTGCTATTACCGCGTTTTTCAATCACGCCAACGATCATGAAAAGCAACGCCTTTACCAGAATGCCCTGCATCATGTAGAAGATGGACGCCGCCATCGCCAGAGGCGATCCCAGCCCAAGACCCAACAGCATGAAGCCGATGGAACCGATCACGTGATACGACAGGATGCGCCGAATGTTGGTGTGTGAAATAGCCCCCAGGATACCGGTGAGCATGGTCAGCAAGGCCACGACGAGAACGACGGTTGCGATCATGTCGCTCTCTGGTGTGAAGATCAGCGTAAACGTGCGTATCAGCGCGTAAACACCCACCTTGGTCATCAGTGCCGCGAACACTGCCGCAATGCTGATGGGCAACGTGTGATACGACGCGGGAAGCCAGAAATACAAAGGGAATACGGCGGCCTTGATACCAAACGCAATCAGAAACAAGACCGACACCACTGTAACCAGCGATTGGTCGGGCAGCTCTGCCAGGCTACCGTTCAAGTCAGCCATGTTCAGTGTGCCGGCCATGCCGTACACCAGACCAATGGCCGTGAGTAACAGCACGGTAGACACCAGATTGATAGCCACGTACTTGACCGCTCCATCCAGCTGCACCTTGTCGCCACCGAGCACGATTAGCGCAAAGGATGAAATAAGCATGACCTCAAACCAGACATACAGGTTGAACAGATCCCCGGTCAGGAAAGCTCCCACAATACCGGTGAGTAAAATCTGGAAGAACGTATCAAAGCCGCCCTTGGCGCGGGCTTCATCGATGTCTGTCAGTGCGAAGAAGCTGACAGCCAGGCCGACGATGGCCGTGACCATGACCAGCATCGCACTTAAATGATCGGCCACCAGTGTGATACCCATCGGCGCTTCCCAGCCGCCCATTTGCGCACTGACAGGACCGTCGGTCCAGACTTGCCGTAACAGCAACGCGGCGAATACGCTGAGCAGTACCGTGCCACAGACACTCACCGCACCCTTGATCACACGACCACCGGGCCATAGAAAAGCCAGGATAGCCGTCATCATCGGCGTGAGCAGGCAGGCGACCAACAACCCGTTCATCGGCCTGGCTCCATCGACTGCTCGCTGTTGACTGTTCTGGCACGCTCCAGTTGCGCATAGTCATCAACCGACAGCACACCACCGTTCTCATCGGTTGCCCCCGCACGTTGCTCACTCAGGCACATCTCTTCCACGTGCGTGGTGCCGATGGATTGCCAGGCTCGCAGGGCCAGCGTTAACGTAAATGACACCAGGCCAAAACCTATCACGATAGCGGTGAGTACCAGCGCTTGAGGCAGCGAGTTAGCCACGCCTTCTACAATGCCTGACTTGCCCACCAAAGGCGGGCTACCCTCGGTGACACCACCGGACGCAAATATGACGAGGTTGGCCACGTTACTGATCAATACCAGGCCAAACAGAAACTTGAGCAGATTGCGACTGAGAATAAGCCACACACCGCCAGCCATCAAAACACCGGCCAGTATGCCAAAGAGCACTTCCATTACAAAGACTCCTCAATGGCAATCACCATTCCCACAACACCTCCAACGACGGCCAGATAAACACCGATGTCGAACAGCAACGGGGTGCCCAGGGCCAACCCCTTGTCGGTGGGTGTTGCCCCGATGAACAACCACAAACCTGTCAGAAAATCAGAGCCGCCCACGACCGGCATCAACCCGGCGATCACCGCGATCAGTAAACCGGTAAGCGCTATCGCTCCCGGATCGGCTCGCAAAATCAGACGCATCGATTTTGGCCCATCGGCCAGTCCGTAAACCACCAGGCCTGCCGCTGCGACCAGACCGCCGATAAATCCCCCACCCGGTTCGTTGTGTCCGCGCCAAAGCAGGAACAATGAAAACAGCAGCATCAGACCCATCAACAATCGGCTGACGGTGCGAAAGATAATTGAATTCATGATGGCGTCCTCAAGATGACCGACGCTGGGGTCGAACGGTAACCAGCGCAATAACGGCTAACGCTGCAATAGCCACGACGGCCACTTCGCCGAGCGTGTCCAGTGCGCGAAAGTCCACCAGAATCACGTTCACGATGTTGGCCCCGTAGGCCTGCGGCAGGCTTGCGGCCTCATAGAATTCCGTGATGGACAGATCCAGTGGCGACAGCCCCACCGCAATGGTGATAGCGCCAACCACGACACCACAGCCAATCGCGATACTCGCATCGCGAACACCCCCGACGGCACCCGGGTGTTCCTGCCCGGGGAACTTGGGCAACTTCAACATCACCGCGGCTATCAAGACCACGAACAGGGTCTCTACCATCAATTGTGTAATAGCCACATCGATAGCACCGAAAATCAAGAACAGGATGGCGACCCCACTGCCAACGATCCCTAATGCACAGATCGACAGGAGCCTGGAGGGACTGACAGCCACGACAATAGTGGCGCCGACCATCAGCACGCAGATCAGAAGGGCCAGTGGCGGTACGTCTGTCAACTCAGAGAAATTCATCGGCACACGGTGAGTCACCCATACGGCGGCCACGCTGACGACAAACACGGTGAAGATGATGGTCAGATACTGACTCAAGGAACCCGACTGGATGCGGTCGGTGACACGTTGAGCCAGTCTTTCCGTGTTAACCAGTGACGCCTGATAGGTCCGGTCACCGGTTATCGGCCAAACGCTCAACCATTGATTCAGCCTTGCACGCACCAGCGCAGATTTCAAGAACAACACAGTGCCGATAGCGACGGTAACCACACTCAACGCTAACGGTACATTGATCCCGTGCCACAATGACAACTTGACCGTTGTTTCTCGCAACAGCACTTCGCTCAATGCCGGTTGAATGATGCTCTTGGCCAGCATGTCCGGGAAGATACCGGTAAACAGTCCTGCAGCCGCCAGCAGCAGCGGACCCACCCACATGCTCCAGGGTACTTCCCGGATTTTTTCGCGATCAGTTTGCGTCTTGCCTTTTAAAAAGACGCGGATAACAATCGCCAATGCCACCGCCACCATCATGGCATTGGCCGCCAGCGCCGCCGCTGCAATCAAGTAAGGCTCCCCGGCGATGGCCAACGCGCCTTCGTATTTGAGTTCTTTTCCGATGAAGCCAAGAAACGGCGGAAAACCTGCCATGGAAAATCCGGCAGCGATGGCTATGAGCGCGGTAATTGGCAGCACTCTCATGAGACCACCCAGTCGATCAATCTCGCGAGTGCCGGTGGAATAATCCACGTTACCAATAACCAGGAACAGTGCGCACTTGTAAAAAGCATGCACCAGCAGAAAGGTCATGGCTGCCAGCGCGGCAATGCGTACGTCCGAGCCGAGGAACAACGTTAACGTGCCCAGCGCCATGACCGTTGTCCAGGCCAGCATGAGCTTCAGATCGGTTTGCCGCAGCGCCATGAGTGAAGCCCACACAGCGGTAATGGCGCCGAAGATGGACAAGGTGTAGAACCAGACTTCCGTGCCACCCAGGGCCGGCTGGAAACGAGCAAGCAAATAGATACCAGCCTTTACCATCGTGGCCGAATGCAGGTAAGCACTCACTGGCGATGGTGCTGCCATGGCATTGGGTAGCCAGAAATGGAAAGGAAACTGCGCTGATTTGGTAAACGCTCCAACCAGAATCAACGCCAGAACCAGCTCGTATGAATCATGGCTGCGCAACACATCGCCAGACGCAACCAGCTCGGACACCCGATAAGTACCGGCAATGTCTGCCGCCATCAACAGGCCAACAAGCAGAACCAGACCACCACCACCTGTGATCAGCAGCGCCTGCAACGCCGCTCGGCGTGCCTTGCGATTTTCGTGATCAAAACCCACCAGCAGGAACGAAGTGATGGTCGTTAGCTCCCAGAACACGAACAGCAGCAGGATGTTATCTGCAGTAACCAGTCCCAACATGGCCAGCATGAAGGCGAACAACAGCCATTGAAGACGACCCTGGTCGCGGTGAGTCCTGAAGTATCCTGAGGTGTACAGCATCACCAGCACACCAATAATGCTGATCAGCAGGCAGAACAGCATGCTCAGGCCGTCAAGACGAAACGCCAGCTCGATACCCAGCCGAGGCACCCAATCGACAATGAATACCGTCGCATTGCCAGCAGATACGGCACCTACTTGCGCAATGAACCAGGCGCTAAGCGCCACTGCGCATAGCAGCCCTACGAGAAAACCAGCACGTGGAGAGTGATTCGACATGGAATGCCTGTGTTAAGAGACCTGTGAGCCTTCAGCAGTATTCTACGGAATCTGAAAATTCGAACAATTCGATGTTATTTCCCGAACTGATCGGAAAAACCGAATTATGCGATTTTCTGGACGCTGGTTCGTTTGACCGGCGTTGACGACATACTCAGGCGAGCAGTCGTAGAACGACGGGTATGTAATGGTCAACAAGCATGATGCCAAACAGCCACATCAGGTAGTTGATAGAAAACACAAAGGTACGGATAGGTTGCCGGGTTGCCTCGTCGTCAAACATCTTCCAGGCGTGATACAGGAACATGGCTCCGAGCACCAGGGCACCTGCCAGGTACAGTAGCCCGCTCATGCGGATGAGATAGGGAAAGACAGACACAATCACCAGCAGCACGGTGTACAGGAAAATCTGAACCCGCGTGAACGGTATTCCGTGTGTTACAGGCAGCATGGGAATATCCACTTTCGCGTAATCATCGCGACGATGAATAGCCAATGCCCAGAAATGCGGAGGCGTCCAGATGAAGACAATCAGAAATAACAGTAACGCGCCGGCAGTGACTTCATTGGTCACGGCTGCCCAGCCCAGCACGGGCGGCATGGCACCCGCAGCACCACCAATGACAATGTTCTGCGGTGTGGCTCTCTTCAGGTACACCGTGTAAACAATGGCGTATCCAATCAACGACAGGAATGTCAGCACGGCGGTTAACGGATTGACGAGAAACACCAGCATCAGCATGGCGATGACACCCAGTCCAGTGGCAAACACCAGGCACTGGCGCGTTGACAATGCGCCCTGGGGAATCGGGCGATTCTCTGTACGCTTCATGATGGCATCGGAGCGCTGATCGATGACGTGGTTGATGGCAGCAGCAGAACTGGCCGCCATACCGATACCGATCAGCCCGAAGATCGTTTCCTGCAACGGCAGCCACAAGGGTACCGCCAGCGCCATGCCCACCAGCGCTGTAAAGACGAGCAACAACACAACCTTGGGCTTGGTTATCTCCAGGTAGTCGCGCCAGTGTGCCAACGAATGGGTTAGCAGACTATCGACCGAATTGATTTGTGTTGTGGATTTCATGAAGTCCTGCACCGCTGGATAGTACAAGCGTGAAGCCTGCGCTGCGCGGTTGGAAGGTTAACCGATGCGTGACACTTTTAACAGATGCTTTATATCCTTAAGCATCGATTTAGGGGCCAGATCCGGTGGAAAGCGCAGCATGACGTTGCCAAAGGGGTCTATCAGGTATATGGCGTCCTGCAAGCTCTCCATGTCCGATTCTGCTGCCCGTACCTGGTCACGCAAGGCCGCCTGTTCTGCTGCGGATCCTGAGGCTACCAGCAACCCGACGTGCTCGGCTAGCAGATCGTCAGACAGCTGCGCTGGTGTTTCAGGCAACACAATGCGTTGCACGCGATCCATTCGATGGTTCAAGGCCAGCCTCACCTGACGCATATGATACAGGTTCAGTTTGCAGGTATCGGCGCACTCGCCAGTCGGCATGTACAGCAGTGTCCAGAGGCCGCGCACGGTGTCCAGATCAACGACAGGCTCAGCGTCACTGAAGGAAAACTCTGTGAGTGGAACCGCGGGTTGGATCAGCTGGCCCCGAGAGGTATCCCCCAGCTGTCCGCCACTACTGCGCACCAGGTGCAGATAAATACTGGCAAGGATCAGCGGCACAGCAAATATGGCAAAGATGGATACCAGCTTGATACGCGACCGGCGTCGAACAGCAGGATCTATGTCGGGATAGTCCGTTGTTGCATTCGCTGGCGGCGGCGTCGTTTCATTCATGAGATGTACCTTGTGTTCATTGTTTCATGGTTTCGCGCGGAGGCTGCACGGTGGTGGGCTCGTCCGGTCTGTTACCCACTCTACTTGTGTTTACCACGAGAAATAAAAGACTCAGTGCGAG
>CALLPU010000455.1 GCA_938016235.1 uncultured Granulosicoccus sp.
TAGATGTGGCTGGCGCTTTGCATACGGGACGCTCGCGCAATGATATGGATCATACGATTTTCAAGATGGTGCTACGCGAACGGGCGAATACCTGGTTGACGCAAGCGAATCAGCTGGTCGCAACGCTCATATCAAAGGCAACGACTGAGCGAGATACGCTCATCGTCGCCTACACGCATGGACAGCCGGCGCAACCCACAACGTTTGGTCATTACCTGTCTGCGATCATCGAGGTGATGTTGCACGACATCACTCGTGTGCAGGATGCTCGCGATTTGCTGAACCACTGCCCAATGGGAGCTGCCGCCATCACCACCAGTGGATTTCCCATTAATCGTGAACAGGTGGCGCAGTTACTGGGATTCAGCCAACCCAAACTCAATTCATATGGCTGTATTGCGTCGGTTGACTATATAACGGCTCTTTATTCGGCGCTGAAGTTACCCATGCTGCATTTAGGGCGTGTGGTACAGGATCTCCAGTTCTGGTCTGCGTTTGAGGTTGGCCAATTGTACGTACCCAATAGCCTCGTGCAGATCAGCTCCATCATGCCGCAGAAGCGCAATCCGGTGCCCATTGAGCATCTGCGTCATCTCGCATCCATCAGCGCAGGACGCTGCGACGCCATCGTTAACACCATGCATAACACACCTTTCACCGACATGAACGACAGTGAAGGGGAAGTTCAGCAGGCTGGCTATGCTGTTTTCGAATCCTCGGGTCGGGTACTTGAACTACTCTCTGCAGTCCTTGCCTTGAGTACCGTCAATGAAGATCGTGTTGCGGCGACCACTCAGGCAGCCTGTATCACCATTACCGAACTGGCCGATACGCTGGTCCGGCAAGAGTCACTCTCCTTCAGGCAGGCACATGATATCGCCGCGGCGACCGCACGCGATGTCATCGAGAGACAAGTGCCTTTACAGGAAGGTTTTGATCGCTTTGTAGAGGCATTCAAACGCACGTTGCACCGACAGCCTTCCATGTCGAAAACCGAGTTTTCACACGTGGTCAGTGCCCGTTTTTTTGTATCGACACGTGATCGCCCCGGCGGACCTGCACCTGTAGCACTGGACCACGCGCTGAGCACATACGCGGCTGAGTTGTCGGTAATTCAGGAGCGTCTGGAGGCAAGTCTGAACAGACAGCGGGATGCCGAGACCATGCTTGCTCGAGCATTCACCACATTAGAGAGGAGTTGATCCGTGGCCAATGTGGTTCTACACAATCTGGTGAAGTCATATGGCAAAACGGAAGTGCTGCATGGCATTGATTTGAGTGTCAGCGATGGTGAATTCATTGTACTGGTGGGGCCTTCGGGTTGTGGAAAATCCACAACCTTGCGTCTGATTGCCGGGTTAGAGGACGCCAGTTCCGGCGATATTGAGATAGATCAGCGTGTGGTTAATAACCTGGAGCCCAAAGAGCGGAATATTGCGATGGTTTTCCAGAATTACGCCATTTACCCGCATATGTCGGTCAGGAAAAATATTGGGTTCGGTTTACGAACTGCGAAAATCGGTAAAGCAGAAAAAGCGAAACGCATAGAAGATGTTGCGGCCATACTCAGCATGACCGAGCTGCTGGACAGAAAGCCGAGCGAGCTTTCAGGCGGACAACGACAGCGAGTTGCCATCGGTAGAGCAATGGTCAGAGACCCTTCTGTATTTCTGTTTGACGAGCCATTATCCAACCTGGATGCGCAGCTACGCACTCAGATGCGTCTGGAGATCAAAAAGCTACACCAGCGAGTCAAGAGCACCATTGTATTTGTCACACACGATCAGGTAGAGGCCATGACGATGGCGGATCGCATCGTCATCATGAAAGACGGCTATATTCAGCAAGTGGGAACGCCTAACGAGGTATTTCATCAGCCAGCTAATCAGTTTGTGGCTCAATTCATAGGCGCGCCTTCCATGAACATGTTGCCTGGTATCTGGACAGACAACCATATCCTGTTGTCGCAGGGCGTCACGGTGCCATTTTTTAACAATAGTCTCAGTAATGGTGCTCAAGTGGTTCTGGGTGTACGGCCCGATGATCTGACCGTAGGTGATCATGCGCCGCTGTTCAAGGGGATAGCCAACGTACTGGAACCACTGGGCTCTGAAACGCTGGTGCATGTCGAGCTGAACAACGCAGAAGTGATTGCCAAGGCGTCAGGGCGAACCCCACCAGAAGCCGGTAGTGAAGTCACGTTGAGTGCAGCCATCGAGAATATGCATGTTTTTGATGCCAATTCCGGGAAGGCTGTGTTGTGATTCAGGCTCGTCCCGAAGGCCGTGTGCTATGCGTGGGCAGGTTGTATTGTGATCTCATCTTCACCGGCCTGACAGGCCTTCCTCAATCAGGAAAAGAGCAGTTTGCGGCTGGACTATCCCTGCATGCAGGCGGTGGAGCCTACATCACCGCTGCGTATCTGGATTCCCTGAAGCGTACGACCAGTTTGCTCGCCAGTTTGCCATCTGAACCATTCCTCACAGCCGTTCTTTCGGACATTGATGCAACCGGTGTCGATGCTTCGTTATGTCAGGTACCCACAGTTGCCTGCGATCCACAATTAACCGTGGCCATGTCCCTGCAGGAAGATCGGGCTTTTCTGACAAGACGTGCTGGACCTGCCTTGCCGCCGGGAGCGTTGCCACGAGTATACTGGCCCGATCTGGTGCATCTGCACGTGGGGGAATTGAGAACCTTGATCGAACACCCAGAGTTGATTGTCTGGGCTAGAGATCTTGATCTGAGCATTTCGCTGGATCCCAGCTGGGATGACGATGCGTTGAATTCTGCAGAATCCCTGTCGATCATTGATCAGGTAGATGTGTTTCTGCCCAATCAGGCCGAGTTCGATGCGCTGACACATACCGGGTTCTCGGTGACTGATACGCTGGTTTGCGTCGTTAAACAAGGTAGTTCGGGGGCGAGTATTGTCAGCTCTGCATCGTCGGACAACATCGCAGCAGAACCTGTTGACGTTGTCGATGCCACTGGTGCGGGCGATGCCTTCAACGCCGGGTTTCTCAACGCATGGATTTCCGGGCGCGTGATTGTCGATTGCGTTCAGGCAGGGAATGCCTGCGGTGCCCGTGCGGTGGGGCGGTTAGGCGGTAAGTTGGATACACACGCCTGAACAATGGCAACAACGGTCGGCTTTTACGGTACAGCGCTGAAAACGTTCGGATCTCACGGGGCACATGCTGAAACACTTCCACTGCAAGCTTGATACAAGCAGTGGAAATGTTCATGCATCACAGCGTGATTGAGGCAGGTTATGCCGCAGGCGCGGAGCCTCCTGGAATACGAATCTTCTGGCCCGGATAGATCAGATCAGGATCTTTGATCACTTCGCG
>CALLPU010000456.1 GCA_938016235.1 uncultured Granulosicoccus sp.
CGACCGCTCCTCGGTCGGATTCGATGGAGATACTTGTGCGGTGCTGAACGGCATCGGCAAGCAGTCCCCGCATATCGCTCAGGGTGTTGATCGTGCCGCACCGGAAGAGCAGGGCGCCGGCGACCAGGGTTTGATGTTCGGCTATGCCAACAACGAAACCGACGTGCTCATGCCAGCGCCTATCACCTACTCTCACCGGCTGGTAGAGCAGCAATCCAAAGTGCGCCGCGATGGCACGCTCAGCTGGTTGCGACCGGATGCCAAAAGCCAGGTTACGCTGCGCTACCGCGACGGCAAGCCTGTGGGTATTGATGCGCTGGTGCTGTCCACGCAGCATGGTCCGGAAGTGTCTTTGTCCGATCTTCGTGAAGCGGTGATGGAGCACATCCTCAAGCCTGTGCTGCCGGCGGACTGGTTGGCAGGCTGCCCGCAAGACAAGATACATATCAACCCGACCGGCAACTTTGAAATCGGCGGGCCCGTGGGTGACTGTGGTCTGACCGGTCGCAAGATTATCGTGGATACCTACGGCGGCATGGCCCGCCATGGCGGAGGCGCATTCTCCGGCAAGGATCCGTCAAAAGTGGATCGATCAGCGGCCTATGCCGGTCGGTATGTGGCCAAGAATATCGTGGCGGCGGAGTTGGCAGACAAGTGCGAAATTCAGGTGTCATACGCCATTGGTGTTGCCGAGCCAACATCCATCAGCATTGATACGTTTGGCACTGGCAAGGTTGATGATCGGCGCATTGAAGAGCTGGTGCGTGACGTATTCGATTTACGGCCGTACGGCATTGTCACCATGCTTGATCTGATCCGACCCATCTATCAACAAACAGCCGCCTACGGCCACTTTGGCCGTGAAAACCCGGACTTTACGTGGGAAAAGACCGACCGCGCTGACGCCTTGCGTCAAGCTGCCGGGCTCTCCTGATCCACGCATACCTTCACAGAATAAACGACTCGAGAAAACCTGATTTATGAATGCTTCAGCAAAAGACATGAGTGGCGACTACAAAGTCGCCGACATCAGCCTGGCCGATTTTGGACGCCGCGAAATTGCCATGGCCGAACACGAAATGCCAGGCTTGATGGCGTTGCGCGAAGAGTACGCCGGGCAACTGCCGCTCAAAGGCGCTCGCATTGCAGGCTGCCTGCACATGACTATCCAGACTGCCGTGCTGATCGAAACACTGAACGCCCTGGGCGCTGAAGTGCGTTGGTCCTCTTGCAACATTTTCTCCACACAGGATCATGCTGCTGCTGCCATTGCTGCTGGCGGCACACCGGTGTTTGCCTGGAAGGGAGAAACTGAAGAAGAGGCCGAGTGGTGCATACATCAAACGATCAAAGGCCCTGACGGCTGGGTACCCAACCTGATTCTGGACGATGGCGGCGATCTGACCACCATGATGCACGACGACTATCCTGAACTGATGGAAGGCGTCAAGGGCTTATCTGAAGAGACTACCACCGGGGTTCATCGCCTGGTCGAGATGGCAAAGAAGGGCACCCTGAAAGTGCCGGCTATCAACGTCAATGATTCCGTCACAAAATCAAAGTTCGACAACCTGTATGGGTGTCGTGAGTCGCTTCTGGATGGCATCAAGCGCGCCACTGATGTCATGGTGGCCGGCAAGGTCGCCGTAGTCCTGGGTTACGGCGACGTGGGTAAAGGCTGTGCACAGGCGTTTCGTGGCATGGGTGCCACGGTATGGGTTACAGAAGTAGATCCTATCTGCGCTTTGCAGGCGGCAATGGAAGGTTATCGTGTCGTTGTTATGGACGATGTAGCCGATCAGGTTGATATCGTCGTCACTGCCAGCGGCAATGTGAATGTGGTAACCCACGATCACATGAAGAAAATGAAAAACGAAGCGATCGTCTGCAACATCGGACATTTTGATAACGAGATTGATGTTGCTGGTCTTCGACAATACACGTGGGAGAACATCAAGCCACAGGTGGATCAGGTTATCTTCCCTGACGGCAAGCGCATCACCTTGCTGGCAGAAGGTCGACTGGTCAATCTGGGCTGTGGAACGGGTCACCCGAGTTTTGTCATGTCAGCTTCTTTTACCAATCAGGTACTGGCGCAGATAGAACTGTGGGAGCGCAGTGACAACTACAGTGTCGACGTTCACGTACTGCCTAAAGAGCTTGACGAAAAAGTGGCTCGCCTGCACTTGCAGAAAATCGGCGCGAAGTTAACCACGCTGACCAACGAGCAAAGTGACTATCTGGGTATGGACACATCGGGACCTTACAAACCTGATCATTACCGCTACTAATCGATAGTTTCTGTTAGACAGCCGCTGTTCCAGCAGCCTTCGGGTGAGCGGGTTCAGCGGCTTTTTTGTGCCTGAATTTGCGTGTTTGCGATTTTAACGTTTGTTAACGTTGAGCGACTTGGTCGGCAGGTGGAGGGCGTTTTATCCCGCCAAGTGGGTGCTTCGTCACACTCGTGTTGTGCAGAAGCATTTGTAACTTATTGAAGCGTTTTCATCTCGGGGTGGACTGCATGGCGCAGTCTGGTATGGTTATGTTCTGGACACGACGCCTATACGTCGGATTTTGTCCCAGCACTCAATGCACTTGTTCCTATGCAAGTACCATTAGCGAAGTGCGATTCAAAGTAACCCCCGAGGAATATTATGTTTAAGAAAAGATACCTGGCTGGCGCTGTTGCAGTGGCCGGACTCATGGCAGGCCAGAATGCAGTCGCCGCTGAGGAATGCGGAGACGTCACCATCGCCAGCATGACCTGGGCGTCTGCAGAACTCATTGCCGAGATCGACAAGATGATTCTCAGTGAAGGCTATGGCTGCAACGCCGAGCTGATTGCCGGCGATACCATGCCTACATTCACATCCATGAATGAAAAGGGCGAGCCAGACCTGGCGCCTGAGTTATGGGTCAATGCTGTTCGTGAGCCGCTGGATGCTGCGGTCGCCGAAGGCGAAATGATCATTGCTGCCGAAATTCTCTCTGATGGTGGCGAAGAAGGTTGGTGGATTCCCAAGTACATCGCCGATGCCAATCCGGATATCAAGACGCCCGCCGATGCGCTGGCACGACCCGACCTTTTCCCGGCTCCGGAAGATGACTCACTGGGTGCGGTTCACAACTGCCCTTCAGGCTGGAACTGCCAGATTTCCACAGGCAACCTGTTCAGAGCCTATGGTGGTGAAGACAAGGGTTTTGAACTGGTAGATACCGGATCTTCTGCTGGCCTTGATGGATCCATTGCAAAAGCCTACGAGCGTCAGGAAGGCTGGTTGGGCTACTACTGGTCACCCACCGCTATTCTGGGTCGCTATGAAATGGTCAAGCTCGACATGGGTGAGCATGACAAGGAACATTGGGATTCCTGCACCGCTGTGCTTGATTGCGAAGAGCCGAAAGTCAACGGTTGGGCCAAGAGTGAAGTATTCAGTGTCGTGACGAACGAGTTTGCCGAGAAAGCCGGTGTTGCGATGGATTACATCTCGACACGCACCTGGGAAAACACAACGGTTAATACACTGCTGGCGTGGATGGCTGACAACCAGGCAACCGGTGAAGAAGCGGCTGCTCATTTTCTGGAAAACTACGAAGATGTCTGGGGTGCCTGGGTATCTGACGATGCAATGGCGAAAGTCAAAGCAGCACTGTAAGCGTTGCGTTGTAACGTACTTTGATGAAAGGCGGCCTCGGCCGCCTTTCTCTTTTTCAAATCGGAGAAATGATCTGTGGAGTGGTTGACTGAATTTCCTGCAATGGACAAAACGGCATTGCGTGCGCTGAAAAAAGGTATCGACGGAGGCTTTCGCGCCTGGACGCGAGAGCACGGTGACACGGTAGAGGCCTTTTTTGAGCCCATCAAGCAAATGCTGATCTGGTCTGAAAAATTCTTGCTCAACACCCCGTGGCCAATCATCCTGGGCGGAATTGTGCTCATCGCCTGGTTAGCCAGTCGAAGCTGGAAAATCACCTTGATGACCCTGATCACCATGGTGCTGATCGGTTACTTCGACATGTGGGACAACACCATGCGCACGATTTCCATCATGGTGGTGTCGACCTTCGTGTCAATCATACTGGGCATACCCATCGGTATTGCCATGTCCAAATCTGACAAGCTTCAATCATTGATTACGCCGGTACTGGATGTCATGCAGACCATGCCCGGGTTTGTTTATCTGATTCCTGTGGTCATGTTGCTTGGCATCGGTAAGGTTCCCGGTCTGCTGGCGGTTGTGATATACGCGATACCGCCGATTATCCGGCTTACCAATCTGGGCATTCGCATGGTAGACAAAGAGGTGCTGGAAGCGGCTGATGCATTCGGATCTTCACCGTGGCAACGGCTCAAGAACGTGCAGATACCGTTGGCCATGCCGACTATCATGGCCGGTATCAATCAAACCATCATGATGGCACTGGCGCTGGTTGTTATCGCTTCCATGATCGGTGTGAAAGGATTAGGGCAACCGGTGCTGCAGGCCATTGCCAACCAGTACTTTACGCTGGGCATGTTCAACGGGCTGGCTATTGTGGGTGTAGCCATCATTTTTGACAGAGTCAGCCAGGCCTACGGTAAACGCTTGCAATCACACTCGGAGGTGGTCCATGGCAAGTGATACCACGAACGGCGTGAAGCAGAATTCCACGGTAGAGATCAAGGGTCTGTACAAGATCTTTGGCCGGCGGCCAAAACACTTCATGGACGCAGTCAAGGAGGGCATGTCAAAACAGGAGTTGCAGGAGAAACACGGACATGTCCTGGGTCTGAAAGACATCAACCTGTCCATGCCGGCAGGCTCCATACAGGTTGTCATGGGGTTGTCCGGTTCGGGAAAGTCAACGCTGATACGGCACATCAATCGGCTGATCGACCCGACTGTGGGTGAAGTGCTCGTCGGCGGTCAGGACGTGTGCAAGATGGGGCAGGGAGCGCTGCGAAACTTCCGTCGGCATGAAACGGCCATGGTGTTTCAAAAGTTTGCGCTGTTGCCACATCGCACCGTTATCAACAACGTTGTCTACGGTCTTGAGGTGCAAGGTGTGCCCAGAGACAAACAGGAAACAGAAGCTCGTCGCTGGATTGATCGCGTGGGCTTGTCGGGTTTTGAAGACAACTATCCCAATCAGTTATCCGGCGGCATGCAACAGCGAGTGGGTCTGGCCAGAGCGCTGGCCAACGATGCGCCGCTATTGTTAATGGACGAGGCGTTCTCGGCGCTGGATCCGCTGATCAGGATGGACATGCAATCGGTGCTGCTCGATCTGCAAACCGAACTGCACAAGACCATCGTATTCATCACACACGATGTTGATGAAGCCCTGCGGCTGGGTGACCGCATCGCTATCCTGCGTGACGGGGAAGTGATTCAGGAAGGCACCGGTCAGGACATCGTCATGGAACCTGCGGATGAATACATCCAGAACTTCGTCAAGGATGTTAATCGCGCCCGCGTCATTCAAACCGAAAGCGTGATGAAGGCCGGTGTGCATTCGGGAGCTACGGTTGAGGTGAGCGACTCTGCCAACTTGCAGGATGCGGCTCGCATCATGTCGGATGCACAGCAGCAGGTTGTCAATGTCACGAATGGTGACGGTCAAGTGGTAGGGCACCTCGACCTGGAAACCACCGTCGCTGCCATCGTGAAACAGGAGCGGCGCCACACTACACCCGGGAGTGAGTTTTCCGCGTAGAAGACAGCAGGTTTCAAACTACCCGCTGTCATGCATTACTCTCTGATAATACCTGCCTGGAACGAAGCCTCCTATCTGGAGCACACTCTGATCTCTGTGGTCGCTGCCATGCAGCAGATCAAGGATCAGGGTGTGCATTCGGGTGAGCTGATTGTCGTTGATAACAACTCCACCGATGCAACGGCAGCCATTGCCAGCGATTGTGGGGCCAAGGTTGTATTTGAGCCTGTTAACCAGATCGCACGTGCCAGAAACCGTGGGGCCGAAGCCGCTGAAGGTAACGCGTTGATCTTTCTGGATGCCGACACAACCTGCAGTGAGCGATTGTTATCGCACGTGTTGGCCGCCCTCGAGTCTGGCCAGGTGGTGGGTGGAGGGTCTGTCATTGCACCGGATAAACCCGTCGCGGCGGCGGCAATGCGCGGTATTCGCCTATGGAACTGGATTGCTCGCACGGGCCGACTGGCTGCAGGGTGTTTCGTCTATTGCCGACGAGATGCGTTTGATGCGGTGGGTGGTTTCAGTGATCGGGTGTACGCCGGTGAGGAGATATTTCTGTCACGCCAACTGAAAAAGTGGGGTCGAGAGCATCGGATGAGGTTCGAGATCGTGGACGTTGCACCGGTGGTCACGTCGGTGAGAAAGCTCGATTGGTACAGCCCGATGCAATTGGCCCGACAGGCTGTTCTCATTCTGATACCTGGCGCTGTTTTTTCGAAACGCCTGTGCAAGACCTGGTACGACACAGACGCACGGCGCAAATAACACGGGTGATAGCCGTATGCCTACGATAGAGACGTTCCTGGCGGGCGGTCCCTTGTTCTGGCTGCTATGTGCTGCGTCACTGTTTGTTGGCATGTCCAAGGGCGGGTTGCCGGGAATCGGCATGATCAGCGTTCCCTTGCTGGCACTGGTCATGTCTCCCGTGGCGGCCGCTGTGTTGTTGTTACCGATCTACATACTGTCTGATCTGGTGGGCATCTGGCTCTATCGCCGCGATTTCAGCACTGAGAATCTGAAAGTGCTGATTCCCGCCGGTGTGGCAGGCGTCATGATTGGCTGGAGTACCGCAAGTGTCGTGTCTGACGCGATGGTGTCCTTGCTTATTGGGCTTCTGGGGGTGGGTTTTTGTCTGTACCGCTGGTTTAGTGGTTCGGCTGGTACGCAGGCCACTCAGCCATCACTGCTGAAGGGGCTGGGGTGGGGGACGTTGTCCGGTTTTACCAGCTTTGTGTCGCATGCCGGTTCACCGCCATACCAGATTTACGTCTTGCCGCAAAAACTGCCCAAACTGGTGTTCGCTGGAACCACCACGATCGTGTTTGCAGTGGTGAACCTGGCCAAGGTCATTCCCTATGCCTCTCTGCACCCCTATTCGGCGGCTACCGTGAAGCTTTCTCTGGTGCTCGTGCCGCTGGCAGCTATCGGTACCTATGCAGGCCGATACCTCGTTCAGCATCTGTCCGAAAAATGGTTTTTTGCTGGTGTTCAGGTGGCTCTGTTCGTTATTTGCAGCCAATTGGTGTTCGATTTTCTATGGTCCCTTACTCGTTGATTGTTGCCGGTTCAGATTAGATGAAATGCCGTTCGTGTGTGATTGTATTTGTTCCTGAAGGCAGCATAATGGGCGATATGAAGAACTATTGGTGTGTTTGATAGCTCTTAACCATTTACCCTGTGTTGTCGGTCAGAATCCAAGCCATGAGCGTTTTAAAAACAATCAGTCAGAAATTCATACAAGCGTCAGAGCGTCGTGCACAGCGTGTCGCACGTCAACAGATGCTGGCCATGAGTGACCGTCAGTTGGCGGATTTTGGTATTTCTCGCGTGATGTTGCTCGAAGGGGCACCGGTGTGGCCGTGGATGGATGCGCCGGTGGAACAACAGCCCACGGAGAACATCAAGCGCATACCCGTCGTAAACCCTTTAGACGGTGTGGTGACTGATGCGAAAGTCATCAAGCAGGCTATCAACGAACTGAGCGCTTACTCCGATCGTGAGTTGGTGGAACTGGGCGTGGCACGTTATAGCATCGGCGATGCGGTGCGTTCAGGTCGCCACACGGTTGACTCGCGAGATGTCGCCTGACGTCCGGCTTATCGAAGCTGTCGTTGCAGTTGACCCACGATAGTCAAACGCATCGTCGGGTTACTCAGCGACTGAGCGCTGTCATGAGCTGATGCTTCCAGCGCGCTGCATCAATGGCCAGGCACACGGTGGCATTCGGTTCAGCTTTCAACACGTGGTTCCTGTCCACCACGCTCATGCCACGGGTCATTTCACTACTGGTTTCCATATCCACAAAACAGTGACAGTGCTCCGTGGCAATGCTGGCGTCCAGAGCCACTGCCATGGCGACCGGATCGGCAAGCGCCATTCCGCTTTGTGCCTGCAGATTGCGTGAAGCCTCCAGAGCCATGCGGTTGCATTCCATGGCGGTCCGTGCTCGATCATTGTCCAGAGCCATGATGCAGTTCATGTCGGCATCACTCAGAGCGGCATCACCACAGCTCAACTCCCATCCCAGTAACGTCATTGTCATGCCCGAGTGCAGCACGCGTTTCGCCGCCTCAGGATCGCACCATAAATTGTATTCGGCAGCAGGCGTGACATTGCCGAGTGTCGCTGCAGCGCCCCCCATGATGTAGCAGTGGTTTACCCACTGCGCCATTCTCGGTTCGATGGACAATGCAGTGGCGATGTTGGTCAACGGCCCAAGCGTGACCAGATCAATTTGCCCTGGCGCCTCGCGGAATCGGCGGATCAAGGCGGGCACCGCATGTTCCTGTTCTGCCGCGCGGCCTGGCGCCGGGTAATGCATGTTGCCCATCCCGTCATCACCGTGAAACCAGTCGGCGGTGCTGGCAGGTCTTGTCCATGGACGATCACAACCTTCATAGACAGGCACATCCGCCTGGCAAAGCTCGAGGGTGTAGCGCGCATTGATGCTCGCCTGCGGCATGGAAACGTTACCCGCCACGATCGTCAGGGCGTCTATCGTGACGTTGTTTGCTGCAACGGCCATCATGATGGCCACCGCATCATCAGATGCCGTATCGGTGTCGATGATGAGGTGGCGCATCGGTCAGTCCTGTGAGGCAGGCGCTGATAATACGCCGCGCTTACGCAGCTCGGCAACCACACGTTCGGCCGCCTGTTCCGCACTCAGTGCAGACGTATCGATCAGGATCTCCGGTTGCTCTGGCGGCTCATACGGTGAGTCTATGCCGGTAAAGTTCGCCAGCTCTCCACGCCGCGCTTTCTTGTACAGGCCCTTCGGGTCGCGATCCTCTGCCACACTGAGGGGTGTATCCACATGGACCTCTATGAATTCACCGTCGCCGACCAATGAGCGGGCGAGGGCACGCTCTGAGCGAAACGGAGAAATGAACGCGGTCAGTACGATAAGACCTGAATCCACCATGAGGCCGGCCACTTCACCGATGCGTCGGATGTTCTCCACGCGATCTGCATCGGTAAAGCCCAGATCTCTGTTCAGACCATGGCGCACGTTGTCACCGTCGAGCAGATACGTGTGATGGCCCTTGGCAGCGAGTTGTTTTTCAACAAGATTCGCAACTGTAGACTTGCCAGCACCGGACAATCCGGTGAACCAGACCACGGCAGGTTTCTGGTTTTTCAGCGTTGCACGAACACTCTTGTCGACATCGACGGCCTGCAGATGAATATTGTCTGCTCGTCGTAGTGAGAAATGCAGCATGCCTGCGCCCACCGTTGCATTACTCATTCTGTCGATCAGAATGAACCCGCCCATATCGCGATTGTCTTTGTAAGCATCAAAGGCCATGGGCTGGTCGGTGCTGATGTTGCAGATACCGATAGCGTTCAGCTCCAACTGGGTTGCTGCACTCTCTTCCAGCGTGTTCACGTTGATCTGGTGCTTGATGGTGGTAACCGTGGCATTGACCGTCTTGGTTCCCATCTTCAGCAAGTAGGGGCGCCCTGAGAGCAGAGGCTCGTCGTGCATCCACACGATGGTGGTTTCAAACTGATCTGCCACACTGGATGGCGCGTCACCGGCAGAGATCACGTCACCACGCGAAGCATCTACCTCATCGGTGAGTGTCAACGTTACTGATTGCCCGGTGACCGCTGATTGCAGATCGCCGTCCATCGTGACGATGCGCGCTATCTCACTCATGCGCCCGGAAGGTTGGATGCGGATGGCGTCGCCCACACTGACGGTGCCACCAGCAATGGTGCCGGCATAGCCGCGAAAATCCAGTGAGGGTCTGTTCACCCATTGCACTGGAAACCGGAAAGGCTCCTCCTGGCGGCGCTCATGATCAATCTTCACGGTCTCCAGCCAGGAGAGCAGGGTGGTGCCGTGATACCACGGCATGTTGTTACTCGGTTCGGTAATGTTGTCACCGGCCAGTGCCGACATGGGAATGGCAGTCACGTTTTCAATGCCCAGTGATTTGGCAAACGGGGCGTAGTCTTCCACGATGGTATCGAACACGCTCTGATCGTATTCCATGAGGTCCATCTTGTTCACGGCCAGTACCACGTGGCGAATCCCAAGAAGCGATGCCAGGTAACTGTGTCGACGAGTCTGGGTCAGCAAGCCCTGACGCGCATCACACAAAATGACCGCAACATCGGCCGTGGACGCTCCGGTAACCATATTGCGTGTGTACTGCTCGTGACCCGGTGTGTCTGCCACGATGAACTTGCGGCTGTCGGTGGAGAAGAATCGATAGGCAACATCAATGGTGATGCCTTGCTCGCGCTCCGCAGCCAGGCCATCAACCAGCAGGGCGAAGTCGATGTTCTTGCCTTGTGTTCCCCACTTCCTGGAATCCTGGGTTACGGTATCCAGTTGATCTTCAAACAGGGTTTTGGATTCGTAAAGCAAGCGCCCGATCAGCGTACTCTTGCCGTCATCCACACTGCCGCAAGTAATGAAGCGCAACAGGCTTTTGTGTTCGTGTCGTTGCAGATAGGCGCTGATGTCATTGGCGATAAGCGCGTCCGTTTCGGTTTGCATCAGAAGTACCCCTCTTGCTTTTTCTTTTCCATCGACGCGGCTGAATCATGGTCGATCATGCGACCCTGACGTTCCGAGGTTCGGGTCAGCAACATTTCCTGGATAATGCCTTCCAGTGTGTTGGCGGTGGATTCCACGGCACCTGTGAGCGGGTAACAACCCAGCGTACGAAAACGCACACTGCGCATCTCCGGTACTTCGCCTTCTTTCATCGGCATCCGATCATCGTCTACCATGATCAATGAGCCATCGCGCATCACAACCGGGCGTTCGGCCGCCAGGTACAGCGGAACGATCGGGATCTCCTCGCGGTGTATGTACTGCCAGATATCCAGCTCTGTCCAGTTGGAAATGGGGAATACCCGGATCGATTCATCACGGTGTTTCCGCGCGTTATACAGTTGCCATAACTCAGGGCGTTGATTCTTGGCATCCCAGCGGTGTTGGGCGCTTCTGAACGAGAAAACGCGCTCCTTGGCTCGTGACTTCTCTTCGTCGCGACGAGAGCCACCGAACGCAATATCAAAGCGATGCTCATCCAGTGCCTGCTTCAGGCCCTGGGTTTTCATGATGTCCGTGTGCAGGGATGAGCCATGCGTAAACGGATTGACCTTCTGAGCCAGCCCTTCCGGGTTGGTATGGGTCAATAATTCCAGTCCGTAGTCTTTGACAATGGAGTCGCGGAATTCGTACATGGCCTTGAACTTCCAGCCCGTGTCGACATGCAGTAGCGGGAACGGAGGCACGGCGGGAAAGAACGCCTTGCGGGCCAGGTGCAGCATGACTGCGCTGTCCTTGCCGACAGAGTAGAGCATGACCGGGTTGTCGGCCTCTGCCACCACTTCGCGCATGATCTGGATGCTCTCGGCTTCCAGACGTTGCAGGTGTGTCAGCGTTTGCACGCTGGGAGGTTCAGCTGGGCGGGTTGCCTCAGCGGTATTGCTGCTAGGAGTCATGGTATTCACGGAATGCGACGGTTGATGGGGAGTGTCGGACGGATCGCCGACGATAAGTGTTTCGGTGTGAGTTTCGCTGAGCCAGCGGGAAAGGTCCTTGTCTCGCGTCAGGTGTGCACCGGGTAACACCAGTGCAATGCCATCGGTATGGTGGGCTTTCAAAGCCTGTAGAAAACGCCGGTACTGAGGTGCCGAGGGCGTACTTTGAGTCAGGCACCAGTAAGCGTGCCCGCGCAGGTCATGGGCAAACAACTGGTAACACCCGTCGGCAACGAGGCGGCTGGATACCCAGAATACTGGCGTGTTCTGACGCCTTGCCCGGCGTGAAAATATCTGATGTGATGCCAGCCAATGTGGCGCGTTGGTATCGCGTTCGGCACGTTCGCGCAATCGCCGGTAGCGGCTCTGTGGCTGCAAGTGCCACTTGTTCAGCCAGGTCAGCAGCGTTGAGCGGCTTACGGAAACGGATTGTGCGTTAACCCAGGCCAGGGCGCGTTCGCTGCTCCACAGGATATCATCGTGGGCGGGTGTGCTGTCACGCAGGGTGGCAGCAGCCACCAGTGCGGGTCGCAAGGCGCCGCTCTGGGCCGACGAGCTGTCCACGCGGGGTCTGCCTCTCGGCCCTACATCCACCGCATCCCATCCCCCCGACCGGTAGGCCTTGACGGCTGAAATGATGGTGGGTGCGCTGAGCCCGGTATCGGCCTGTGTTTGCGCCAGAGTGCTTCCGCTCACCCGCAGTTCCACCGCTCGACGCCTCAGGGCGTTGAGATCGGCGACAGATTGCCTGGATTTGGTGGAAGACGGCACGATTGCAGCTATAAAAGTTTTAAAAATTCAATATCGACAATTCTGCAGGGAATATGCCGTGAATTGTATTTATTTAAACTTTTATAGTTAGTTCTGCAAACAGTCTCTCAAAGCATTGCTCGTGCGGTGTCCTTAGCCGTCCCGGTTCAGCTGTGTAGCGGGCGCTGTTTCTGGTGGGCTGCCCACAGATGCTTCAGCTCGGCTTCGCCCAGTTGATTGCCGGGTTCGTCCCGATAGCTCACCGTGTGCGAGATGGGGGCGCCTTGCCAATGTCGTTCAATGCGCTGGCGTTCTGGCGTTTTCAGAAATTGCTTGATGAACCGGTTAACCGTTTGCAGCAGCTGGTAAGAACCGGGAACGGCCGCCACCGCAATGCAGTAGTAGTAAGGATTGCCGGCCAAGTTACCTGAGCAGATCTCGATCTTGCCGTGCCAGGGACTCGTCTCGTTGGAGCAGGCCCAGTGGTAGATGGGTAGATCCACCCCAAACGCGTCAACCACACCTTCTGCCAGACAATCGTGAATGCGCGATTGATCGGAGTAAGCGATCAGATCCTTCAGAAAGATGGTGCCGCCAGGCATGTGTTGATTCGATTTCCAGCGAACGCCCTGCCGCTGCAGCATCTCGAACGCACCTGGGTCGTTGATGATGCCCAGCCGCTTGCCATCCAGGTCGGCCAGCGAGTTTAGCCCGGTGTCGCCGACGCGCCGGGCCAATACCCAGTCCAGATACGTGTAAGTCTCAGAATACGCAACGCCCTCATAAGAATCACTGGCAGGCAGGGCGCTCAACACCAGGTCTGCTGGTGCTTCATCCGGGCGACGCCCCACGTGCAGCAGCTCGGTCAGCGTATCCCACGGCGCTTCAACAAATTCGCAGTGAACATCCAGATGATTGGCCAGAGCCTGCGCATACTCCACGTCCAGGCCCATCAATGGTCCGTTGTTGCCAGGGCGAAACGACAACCCGATGAACGACGGTTCAATGGCCACACGCAGTTTGCCTTCGCGCTTGATATTCTCCAGACGGTCGAAGTCTGGATTGCAATGCACGCCGTCACGCAGCAGCAACTGTTCGATGTCAGCCCGGCAAGCGTCGCTACGTTCCGAATTGAGTAGCTCAACCGCCTGCTCTGTTCGCTGATTAACCCACACGAGTTTCTCGCGTGAGCGCTCGATCGCATTCTCGTTATTCTGCGCCACCTCGGTAATCACCGCGTAATGCTCCGATACATCACTCAGCGAGGAGTCGACCTGCGAGAACGCACCCACGACATCATCAAAGGCGTTGGTGATCTCGCTTTCGGCGATAGTGTTGGATTGCTGAAAATCGTCGACGACCTTGCCGAGCTGATTATTGACAATCGATAGATCAAACAGCGTGGCGGCCTGTGCAGAGTGTTCCATGGCGGTTCTTGCCAGCCGTTTAACCTCATCGGCCACCACGGAAAATCCAGCTTCGGATTCGCCCGCCCGGCTGGCCTCGATCTTGGCATTCATGGCCAGCATCGACAGTTGTCGCCCGATCAGCTCCAGTTCGGTCATGACACTCTTCAGGGCCGTCTGACGCTCTTCCAGTGTATTGCGCGCGTCACTTAAGTCGCGCGCCATATCCACCAGATGACCTTCGCGCGAAGCGCTCAAACTATGCTGGATGGCCTGGACGGCCTGGATGCCCTGGCGAACTTCGCCAGACATGAGGGCAATCACGGCACTCAGGTCAGCCTCGCGCGATTCCACCTCGTGTTTGGAGCGCTGCTGGTTGCGCAGTGGTAACAGGGCAGAGTACTGAAGCCGATTCAGGAACGTCAGCAGCTGCGCCAGTGGCTCAGCGAGATCAGCGGCCAGGTTGTCAGGCTCGGGCAGGGGAAGCCCGTGCGCCTGTGAAACGGCCTCAGGCATTGCTGCCTGGGAGGAGTCTATGCGTGGTTTCATGTCAAATTACGGTGGCATCCAGCCTAAATAGTGGCTTTCAGGGCACATTCTTGAGGGGGTTACCGTAACCTTGGCAAGCTCACCAGCGTATACTCAGGGTTTGCGCATTCCCCATAAATTTCATGACACGCAAGGTTTTCATCAAGACACACGGTTGTCAGATGAACGAATACGATTCGGCCAAGATGCTCGACGTGCTGGCCGAAGACGGGCCTGTTGAGGCCACCACCGACCCGGCCGAGGCGGACATCCTGTTGCTCAATACCTGCTCCATTCGCGAGAAGGCGCAAGAGAAGGTGTTTTCTGAGCTGGGCCGCTGGCGCCCGCTGAAAGAAGCCCGAGACGGAGTCGTCATCGGTGTGGGCGGTTGTGTGGCCAGTCAGGAAGGTGATGCCATACACCAGCGCGCCCCGTATGTTGATGTGGTGTTTGGCCCGCAAACGTTGCACCGGTTACCCGATCTGCTCAAACAGAGCCGGAACAAGGGTAATTCGGTGGTGGACATCAGCTTCCCGGAGATAGAGAAGTTCGATTGCCTGCCCGAGCCCAAGGCGGAAGGGCCGTCGGCGTATGTGTCGATCATTGAAGGGTGCAGCAAGTACTGCAGTTTTTGCGTGGTGCCGTATACGCGTGGCGAAGAAATCAGCCGGCCGCTGGACGATGTGCTGGCTGAGGTCATGTCGCTGGCTGAGCAAGGCGTCAGGGAGATTCACTTGCTGGGTCAGAACGTCAACTCCTACCGTGGCAGCATGCATGAAGGTGGTACTGCAGACCTGGCGTTGCTCATCCGTTACGTTGCCGCTGTCGAGGGTGTGGAGCGCATTCGATTCACCACGTCGCACCCGGTTGAATTCAGCGACTCTCTGATCGAGGCTTACGCTACCGTGCCTGAGCTCGTCAGCTTTCTGCACTTGCCTGTACAAAGCGGCTCAGACCGTATTCTGGCTGCCATGAAGCGCGGACACACCGCCATCGAGTACAAATCGAAGATCAGGAAGCTGATGCTGGCTCGGCCCGATCTGACGCTTTCATCCGATTTCATTATCGGGTTCCCCGGTGAAACCGAACAGGATTTCAACGATACGATGGCATTGATCGAGACGATCGGCTTTGATCATTCCTTCAGCTTTATCTACAGCGCGCGCCCGGGTACGCCAGCGGCCTCTCTGCCTGACGACACCCCGATGTCCGTCAAGAAGGAAAGACTTGCCAGTCTGCAAGCATTGATCA
>CALLPU010000457.1 GCA_938016235.1 uncultured Granulosicoccus sp.
CGTAATGATTTCGACGATACGCTCAACCTGTCTGCGATGCTCCTGAAAGATGATGAAGACCTGATTCACAAGGCAGTAGGCTGGATGCTGCGTGAAGTGGGGAATCGTGACCGCTCGGTGGAAGAGGCTTTCCTGGCCAAACACTATAAGAAGATGCCTAGAACCATGCTTCGCTACGCCATAGAAAAATTCCCCGAACGCCAGCGTCAGGCGTATTTGCAAGGTTCGTTGTGATGGTTTGGTACCGGATTTGGCCTGTGCCATGGAGGCGTGATCAGCTATTCGCCAGAGCACTTTCGCGCGATGCTCAGGCGTCGACCCCGGCGGCTACATTCCGCCAGCAATTGACTGCAAGTTACCGTTCGCCTTGCCGCTAATGTATACAAATATGTGGTATTGATGCAAAATAAGTGTGCGAAATTTACAAAACTGGAAATATTGTATACATAGTGAGAAGGGCACAGGCAACCCCCGGCGATTCCCAAACCGAACGAGGCTTGCGCGAGCTGAGAAGCCGGATTGTTGCTGGTCATTGGCTTGCGAATACTAAATTGCGTGAAGTGCCGTTGGCTGAATCGCTGGGGCTGTCCAGAACGCCTTTGCGTGCAGCGTTGTTGCAATTAGAGCAAGAAGGTCTGCTCCAACGGCAAGGCGGGGGATACATTGTCCGCTCGTTTTCCTTCGAGGATGCATTGTTGGCCATAGAGCTGCGCGGAGTGATGGAAGGCACGGCGGTGCGAATGGCTGCAGAACGGCGATTAGGTTCGAAGCAGCTGGTGCCAATACAGGAAACCATCCACCAGATAGATGAACTGCTGCGCGATGATTGCGTGGATCAATATGGGGAACTGAACAATCGGTTTCACGATCAGCTGTGTTCTCTGGCCGGTAACACGTTCATAAAGCAGGAGGTTGAACGTGCCAATCGCCTGCCATTTGCAGCCCCGAGTGCTTTCTCATCGAGCGAGGATGATCTTTCACGTTTCCGCACCACGTTAATCGTGGGGCAACAGCATCACCACGCGCTAGTGCAGGCCATCAGTCGAGGAGAGGGGTCGCGAGCCGAGGCTCTGGCTCGTGAACACGCTCACTTGTCGAAAACCAACATTGAAGTGGCCTACAGAGATAGAGCGGAAAAACACGGCGAGTTTCCGCAACTCGCGTTGGTATCCGCCCAGGTTGGATAGCCCGTGCGATCAAGCCAGATTTCCGTAACCACAACCGACTGTACTCTATTGGTGCATTGCATGACAGTATCGTTGAATGTGTTCTCCGGGTATGCCGTACGAGATGAGCGGATCCGTTGTGACATGATTTCTCCGGATTAGCATCATGCGTGTACAGGTGGTTATCATTGGTGGAGGCCCGTCCGGATTATTGCTGGGCCAGCTGCTTCACAATGCCGGTATTGATGCGGTAGTGCTGGAACGCAAGACGCGAGAATACGTGCTGGGACGCATACGCGCCGGTGTGCTGGAACGTGGCCTGGTCAAGCTCATGAATGATGCGGGTGTGGCAGATCGTCTGAAACAGGAGTCCCTGACGCATCACGGTACTGTTATTACCCGCAACGATGATTTCTTTGATGTCTCGTTCAGTAATTTTGTTGATGCTCCTGTCACGGTGTATGGGCAGACGGAACTAACGCGTGATCTGTACGACGCGAGAGAATCTGCTGGCGCTGTCACGCTGTTCAATGTGTCTGACGTCGTTATCACCGACCTGAAAGGAAAAGCACCCACCGTGACCTGCAAGCAGGGTGGGGAGGCCATTACCATCCACTGCGATTACGTGGCCGGATGCGATGGTTTTCATGGCGTCAGCCGGCAACACATACCCGAATCGGTTCGGCAGGAATACGAAAAGGTGTACCCGTTCGGGTGGTTGGGTGTGTTGTCCGAAACGCCACCGGTGCATGAGGAACTGATCTACGCCAGTTCTGATCGTGGGTTTGCACTGTGCTCCATGCGCAATGCATCGCTGGCCCGATACTATGTACAGTGCGATATCAATGATCGGGTTGACAACTGGACCGACCAACAATTCTGGGATGAGCTGAAAAAGCGAATACCTGCAGCGTTTGCCGATGTTCTGGAAACCGGGCCGAGTATTGAAAAGTCCATTGCGCCTCTGCGCTCTTTTGTGTGTGAACCAATGCAGTGGGGCAGGTTGTTTCTGTGCGGGGACGCTGCGCACATCGTGCCGCCAACGGGAGCCAAGGGCCTGAACACGGCAGCTTCCGATGTTCATTATTTGTTCGAGGCTTTGAAGCTACGTTATAAAGAGGATGATGAAACGGCCTTGAATCAATATTCGGCCAAGGCCCTGTCCCGTGTCTGGAAAGTGGAGCGATTCAGTTGGTGGATGACATCGCTATTACATCGGTTTCCAGAGCACTCGGCCTTTGATCAGAAAATCCAGTCTGCCGAGATCGATTTTCTGAAACGCTCGGATGCCGCACAGGCCAGCATGGCCATCAACTACGTGGGTTTACCGTACTAAAGACACGGCAATTTGTTGTTCACTAATGGCAGATCTGTTCTGCGACTCAACGTCCAGTGACAACAGTGAGCCAACGAATCACGAACAGTGCAAGTTCGGTATAGCTCATGCGCTATCCATGGAACGCGCAACGCCTGTGATCACGTCATACGCAATATCGATATCGTTTCGTGTCATATCAAACTGACCGCACACAAAGCGGATGACCAGCATGCCGTCGTGCATCGTTTGTGTCAGGTAAATACGCCCGTCATCGTTGATGGCGTCTACCAGTTTTTTGTTGAGTGCATCCAGCTCGTCCAGATTCTGATGGGGTTGATAACGGAACGTAAACAACGACAATATCGGTTGAGTGGTGATCTGAAAATCGTTTTCAGCGGCGAGTCTTTCACATAACGCTTCGCTCCAGCTTACGTGATTGCGGATCATGGTTCGCAAACCGTCAAGCCCGTAAGCACGCAGTAAAAACCAGACCTTGAGTGCACGGAATCGGCGGCCCAATTGCACCGACCATTCGCTGAAATTGATGATGCCATCGCGCCCGTAGGTTTTCAGGTATTCCGGCTGTATGGCCAGCGTTTTGACCAACGTCTCCGGGTCTTTCACAAAGTGTGCAGAACATTCCATCGATGCACCCAGCCACTTGTGAGGATTCAGCACGATACTGTCAGCAAGGTCGGCGCCGTCCCACAGATCACGAAATTCAGGGCAGATCATGGCGGATCCTGCCCAGGCGGCATCCACATGTGTGTACAAGCCTTCAGCTTGCGCAATCTCGCACACGCGGCGAACGTTATCCGTTGCGCCCATACTGGTGCCGCCCACACAGGCAACCACGCCGGCAGGCAGTAAACCGTTTTGACGGTCTGTCTGGATGGCGTTTGCCAACGCATCCAGGTTCATGCTGTAGTCACTGTCAGTCTCTATCTTCACGAGGTTGTCTTGTCCCAGACCGGCCACCCACATGGCCTTGTCGATGGAACTGTGCGTGCGCGTAGACGCATAAACCCGAACAGTGGGAAGTTGGCTCAAGCCTTTCTGATTACCTTGCCAGTCCAGCGCTTTCTCACGCATGGTGAGAATGGCGCACAATGTGGCGCTGGATGCAGTGTCTTGCAGAACACCTTGAAACGTGTCGTTCAGTCCGACGGCTTGCCGTAGCCAGTCCACCATGCGCACTTCAATTTCTGTGGCTGCCGGGGATGTCTGCCAGAGCATGCACTGAGCAGCCATACTGCCGGCAAGCTGTTCTGCAATCATGGCGGCAGGGGCCGCGTTGGACTGAAAGTAGGCAAAAAATCGCGGGTGCTGCCAATGCGTCATGCCAGGCGGCACTATGCGTTGGAAGTCGTCCATGATAGCGTCCATACTTTCACTGGACTCAGGGGGCGATTCGGGTATCTGGTTGGCGATTTCTCCGGGCGTTGTCTGCGCACGCACGGGCAAGGCTTCCACGTTGTCCAGATACTGGGCAGACCAATCCGACGCCGCGTGAGACCAGCGGCCGTATTCTGATTTTTCCATAACTCATGGTAACGCAAACCTGTTTATGAGCATTGATGATGTGCGGCCCGCGTGGGCAATTGGCCTGATGACTGGCACGGTGCTCGATGGCTATATCGATGTCGCGCTGATCAACACCGATGGTGAGCGCATCGAGCGCTTTGGGTCTTATCAGCTCGCACCCTATGCGCAAGGTACGGTAGCGTTGTTGAAGGAGACGGTCAGTGAGGCTATGGCATGGCAGTTTGACGGGGCTGATCCGGAGATTTTTTCCCGTGCCGAACAACAGATAACGCAAGAGCAGTCTGCGGCAGTGCTGGCATTGATCGAAGATGCCAATCTGAAGCCTGCCGAAGTAGCCGTTATCGGTTTTCATGGCCAGACGGTGTTGCACCGTCCACCGCAATCCGGCGTGCTCGGCAAGACCCGACAACTGGGGGATGGGCAGCTCATGGCTCGCATCACGGGTGTACCTGTCGTCAACGATTTTCGTTCCGCTGATATGCTTGCAGGTGGGCAGGGTGCACCACTATCCGCGGTGTATCACCAGGCATTGTTGAAACAATTCGGTTATGGCTCCAATACCGCTATCGTGAATATCGGTGGGGTTACCAATATTTCCTGGCGGGGCGAGGATCAGCAACTGGTGGCATTCGATACCGGTCCAGGTAATGCACCGATCAATGACTTTGTGGCCGAACGCACAGGTCAGGCAATGGATCTTGATGGGTCGTTGGCGCAAGCGGGAACCGTTGATGAAACGCGTCTTGCGCAGCTTCTTAACCACCACTATCTGACGCAGGCTTATCCCAAGTCACTGGATCGGTTTGACTTCACTTGGCAGGCTGCCGAAGATCTGTCAACCGAAGACGGCGCAGCGTTGTTAACGGCATTCAGCGCGGCTGCCGTGGGCAAGGCGCTGGATTTACTGCCGCAACGTCCTGAGCAATTGATTGTCTGTGGTGGTGGTCGTCACAACCCTGCATTGATGGCGGCGCTGTCTCGCTACACCGTTGCTCGTGTGATACCGGCAGAAGAGGCGGGTTGGCGCGGTGATGCGATAGAAGCAGAATGTTTTGGTTTTCTGGGCATGCGAACACTGCGGGCGCTACCCAGCAGCTTTCCAACAACAACCGGTGCATCGATGCCCATGGTGGGGGGTGTCATTCACAGGCCTTGAAGGCTTGCCAGTCACCACTGCTCCTTGGGTATGATGGCGCCCGCGTGAGCAATGACCCGAAGAGAGCATTCATGACCTGCCTGCATCGCGCGCTGATTGCCAGTGCCGGATAACAGGCTTGCCAGGTAGCCGGCATTGAAGCTGTCCCCAGCGGCGGTCGTGTCGACAATCGTGACCTTATGGGTATCCACCGGGATGGATTCCCGCGGCCCGTTTTGGCTGGCAACGCTCAGACTCAGTGGGCCGAGTGCGCCGCGTTTCAATGCACCCTGCGAAACACCGTAGCTTGTAAAACGCTGCAATACTGATGACTCGTCAGTGTCATCGAACAATGCCATCTCATCATCAACAGACGGTAGGGCGATGTCACAGATTCGCCATGCGTCAGCTATCGCATGCTGAGCCGCTGTTTTACTTTCCCATAGAGCGGGTCGGTAGTTGGAGTCGAACGCCACGCGTGTGCCGTGCTCGGTTCGTAATTGATGCAGCGTGTTCAGTAACTGCGTTCTCACCGACGCAGGCAGAATAGCCAGCGTGATGGCTGACAAATACACAACGTCAAAGCCCTCTAGCACGCCAAAGTGCGTGCTGTTGGCTTGTTGAAACAGGGTGCGTGCCGCTGACTGGCTGCGCCAGTATGTGAACGATCGCTCGCCGGTGGCGTCTGTTTCAATGGCATACAAGCCAATTGAGCGATCGGTGGAACGGGCGATGTGTTGAGTGTCTATGGACTCGGAGGCAATGAAATTGACCATTCGGCGAGACAGTGCATCGTTGCCCAATGCGCTGATGAAGGCGACCTGCGCTGGTTCCGCCAACAGGCGTTTTAAATAGATGGCGGTGTTGAGCGTGTCGCCTGCAAAGGCGATGGCGGCTGTCTGATTGTCGCCCGAACCTAACATCAGCTCGACCATGGCCTCACCGATACATGCTATACGCCCCGAATACAATGAGGATTCCATCGCCTGATGTGTTGCGCGGTTGTGAAAGCGCACGATGTTACACCATGCAAACTGGATTGACGTTCACGGACCTTCAAGACAGGTTGAGCTACCCTTGGGGCACTACGCCGAAGACATGTTTATGCAAACAATCAAGACGACAAGGACGGCTGCTGCCATCCCTCTGATGACGATCTATCTGCTTCTGGCAGCGTGCAGCAGTGGTGGTTCATCCGGTGGCGGGGGTAGTACACCAGCGCCAGGCCCCGATGACGAGCCCATTGCTGAAGAGAGCAGATTCAACAACGCCACCGGTTTTCAGGTTGTGCGTGAGCCCGGTGCGCGCCTTCCTGACGCTGTAGAAACTGAAGAATTCACAGACGCACAATTTGCCCTTGGTCCACCACAGCCAACCTTCCTGCCGGCCAGCGGGCCGGCTGATCCACAGAATCAGGCCCCGTTTTTCGATAATCTGGAAAACCTCGAAGTCGTCGCGGGCGATACGCTCGAAATCGTCTATCGGCCGCAGGATCCGGACGGAGAACTTCCCGGGATGTTTCCCGAAAAACTGCCGCAGGGCGCTACCTTTGACGATAACTTTGACGGCAGCAAGACGTTTCGCTGGCAACCGCTGCAAGCTGATGTCGGCATTCTGAAATTCACGGTGACCGCCGTTGACCCCGCCGATTCTAATTTTCGGGCCTCATACCCGATACTGATCAAGACCGTATTGCCAGACGATCCTTCCACGATCCCTAACGTTGCACCCATGCTGGATGAGATCATCCCGCACACAGCGCGTTTGGGCGATGCTGTGGTGTTTGAACTCAAGGGTATCGACTTGAATGGCACGACGCCGACGCTGGAGTTACCGAATCCACCGACCGGCGCCACATTTGAGCAGCACCCCAGGTTCGAGGAAGTCTATGTCTTGAAGTTCGTACCCACGACCAGCGGCGTGGTCACTGTAGACGTCGTGGCGAGAGACTCCGTTGATTCGAGTTTGAGCAGCGTAACGCCCGTATCGATCACGGTGCGAGAGGTGGAGGATTTTCAACGCAGTGGACAACCTCTGCGCTCGCTGGCGGCTAATCGAAACATTCAGGTGGGCTTTGCAGCCTTGCAGTC
>CALLPU010000458.1 GCA_938016235.1 uncultured Granulosicoccus sp.
CAGCGGGTATCGTTGCAACACTTTATCGCAACCGAATGCCCGACTACCTGCTGGGTGTACTGGTGTTAACGGGGCTGGTTCTCCCCAATTTCCTGATCGCACCCATTTTGCAACTGGTGTTTGGTCTGCAGCTGGAGTGGCTGCCCGTGGGTGGCTGGGGAGGGGGCTCGTTTTCCCATTTCGTGCTACCGGTAACCGTCCTGGCTTTGCCCCATGTTGCGCGCATCTCTCGGTTGACGCGTGGCGCGATGATTGAAGTATTGCATAGCAATTTCATTCGCACCGCACGCTCCAAGGGTCTCAGTGAATGGCGCATCATTCTGCGACACGCGCTCAAACCGGCCTTAACACCGGTGGTTTCCTATCTTGGGCCAGCGGCCAGTTACCTGCTCACCGGATCGTTGGTTGTGGAGACGATATTCGGTTTACCCGGTATTGGCCGTTACTTCATCAATGCTGCGTTGAATCGGGACTACGGCATGGTATTGGGTACCGTCATTTTTTACATGCTGCTCATTATCGTCCTGAACCTGATCGTTGATATTGTGTATGCGTGGTTGGACCCACGCGTGAGGAATCGATGATTTTCCGGCGCCGCAAAGAAGCACTGATAAGTGAGGCATTGGGTGTTTCGGATGTACCCGCAGCCGGTACCAGTCTGTATCACGATGCGTTGGCCAGGTTGTGGCGGAACAAGGCGGCCGTGGCGTCATTGATTGTGCTGGCTCTACTGGTGATTGTCGCTATTGCTGGTCCGTGGTTTATTCCTCACAACCATGAGGACCCGGACTGGGCCGCCTTCAGAGCACCGCCGTCCCTGGATTCGGGGCATTGGTTCGGTACCGATCAAAATGGCCGCGATCTATTGGCGCGCACTCTGTTCGGCACTCGAATATCGCTACTGGTTGCATTGATCGCAACCGTGGTATCCGTTGTGATTGGCATCAGTTTTGGCGCTATCGCAGGCTATATGGGTGGGCGGATCGATCAGGCCATGATGCGCTTCGTGGATGTCATGTATGCCTTGCCGTATATCCTGTTCGTGATTCTGCTAATGGTGATATTCGGGCGCAACGTGTTTTTGCTGTTCGCTGCCATTGGCGCACTGGAGTGGTTAACCATGGCGCGCATCGTTCGTGGTCAGACACTGTCTATCAAGCAACGCGAGTATATCGAGGCGGCGCGTGCCTCAGGTCTGAGCAATACACAGATCATTTTCAAACACATCGTGCCGAACCTGGTGGGCCAGGTAGTGATTTACGCCACCTTGACGATTCCTGAAATCGTGGTTGTCGAAAGTTTTCTCTCGTATCTTGGCTTTGGTATTCAGGAACCACTCACGTCATTGGGTACCCTGATAGCGGAGGGTGCTGATGTGCTGGAAGTGTTGCCGTGGCTACTCTGGTTTCCAGCAGCCTTTCTCGTACTGCTGTTACTGAGCCTGTTGTTCATTGGCGACGGGTTGCGTGATGCTTTTGATCCGCGAGATCGCTGATGGCTGACTCGCGCAACGTCGTTCTGGGTATCCGTAATCTGGCGGTCAGCTTCAGCACCAATGCAGGGGATGTTGATGCCGTACGCGGTGTGTCCGCTCACATTCATGCCGGCGAGTGTCTGGGCATTGTCGGTGAGTCAGGCTCAGGCAAAAGCCAGACGTTTCTTGCCGCCATGGGTTTGCTGGCCCGCAATGCATCCGTGTCGGGAACCGTGGATTTTCACGGTCAGAATCTACTCGACCTTTCAACCAAGGCATTGAATGGCATTCGCGGAGACCGGATTGCCATGATATTCCAGGACCCTCTCACGTCACTGACACCGCACTTGCGAATCGGCGAGCAGATGCGTGAGGTGCTTCAAGTGCATCAGGGGTTATCCGATGCAGACGCTGTGAAGCGCTGTGTGATGTGGCTAGAGCGCGTGCGCATTCCTGAAGCGCAACACCGGATGAATCAATACCCGCATGAGCTCTCAGGCGGTATGCGACAACGTGTGATGATTGCCATGGCCATGCTGTGTCAACCGGAGTTGTTGATTGCTGATGAACCCACGACCGCGCTGGATGTCACGATCCAGGCCCAGATACTGGATCTGATGGATGAGCTGCGTCGTGACCATGGCACGGCCATCGCGTTGATCACCCATGACATGGGGGTTGTTGCGCGAATGTGCGATCGTGTGCAGGTCATGCGACAGGGCAAGTTTGTGGAGGAGGGTGATTGCGAAGACATCTTCTACCGGCCTGCTCACGCGTATACGAAAACGCTTCTAGACGCGGTGCCGCGTATCGATCAGCTTAGCGAACAAGCATTACAAACTGATACTGACGAGGAGCAGAACAAGAGCCATGATCAACCCGCAAACGTTACACCTGTGTTGCAGGTGCGGGATCTGCGAGTCAGTTTTCCGGTTCGCCGTGGCTGGTTCTCCAAAGCTCGGACGCTGAGAGCGGTCGATGGCATTGGTTTCGATCTGTACGCCGGGGAGACGCTGGGAATCGTTGGAGAGTCTGGTAGTGGCAAGTCAACACTGGCTCGCGCCATTCTTCAGTTGATTCCACCCACCTCCGGCTCGGTGACATGGCTGAACAGGGAATTGTCATCGCTGTCACCGGATCAATTAAAACAGGCGCGTAGAGAATTGCAGATCGTTTTTCAGGACCCGCTGGCGAGCCTGAATCCGTCGATGACTATCGGCGACAGTATCGTTGAGCCACTGAAAGTATTTGAACCAGAACTCTCATTGGTGGACAGGACACGTGCGGTGGCAGGCATGATGGAGCGCGTCGGGTTGGATTACACCCTGATCAATCGATATCCTCATGAACTATCCGGTGGGCAGAATCAGCGTGTCGGTATCGCTCGCGCCATGATCCTCAAACCCAGGTTGCTGATTTGTGATGAAGCGGTATCAGCTCTGGATGTCTCTATACAGGCGCAGATCGTGGATTTGCTGAAAGACCTGCAACGTGAATTCGGGTTGTCACTGATTTTCATATCGCACGATCTGTCAGTCGTGTGGGAGGTATCGCAACGCATCCTCGTGATGTATCTCGGCTCTGTGGTGGAGCTTGCTTCACGCAATGATCTGTTCAACAAGCCACAACACCCGTACACCCGGCAGTTGGTATCGGCCGTTCCCATTCCTGATCCGGTTCTGGAGCGGACTCGAGAACGAATCAAGCTTCAAGGGGAACTTGCATCACCGATGGATACGGGGGCAAGGCTGCGCTTCCTGCCGTCCAGGCTCTTGCAGGTACCTGCCGATTATGTCCCGGTTCTGAGCGAGCGCTTCCCGGGGCATTTTGTGGCGGAGCATGACGCGCTGGAGTCACTGTTGATCGTGGACTAATCCGGTGAATTCATGATATCACGGGAACGCCCAGTCATAATCCATCTGCAAAGAATCTGGCCGCGCCTCGCCAGCATTTCATGGAGAGCTCGTTCTAGAAAATGAGCACTGATCGTCGTTAATTCAATGATTTGACAGTGCAACTGTCAACAAAGTGCAAACTCAGGCACTGATTGCGGATTCGCAATTGTAGGAGCATTGACAGCGCTATGGCCCACGCTGACAATCAGCGCATTAATTCGCGACCTGTACACACCAATATCATGATGATAGGAACCCGAGCCGGCACTGCCGGTTTTTTTGTTATTGCACTGACCGTTTTATCAGCGTGTGACAGCTCTTCATCGAATCCGGCAGCACCGTTGCTGGATGATGACCCGAATGCACCACCCACGGGCACCCCGACCCAGCCTGCAGAGCCCACAACACCGCCAACGACTGGCGCACCAGAGCAGCCTGCAACACCGGGCAGCCCTACGGCTCCAGAGCAGCCTGCCGAACCGCAAACGCCCGTTGAAACGCCGGATCCGAATGAAGAGTTAGTGGCGCCGTCCGCACCTGGCAGCGATCTGTCCGGTGGTGACGATGACAGCGTTACAGCAGCTGAATCGGCTTCGCTGATAGGGCCGTTCATCAAGGACACCAGCCTAAGCGCTGGCCCTCCCTCGGTGCCTCAGAACCTGACACTACTGCTGGCAGGCGAGCGTTGGCTCGAGTTCACCTGGGAACCGTCCACGGATGATCAGTCGGTAGAGGCTTATGAAATCTATCGCGATGGGCAACTGCTTGCTACCGTGCGCGGCGACACCGGCTACGAACACGACTACCGCAGCTGGTTGAGCACCTCGTACATCGATTGCAACTACACGCGCTACACCACGTGCGACGACGTGCAACCCACGCCTGGCGCCAGCTACAGTTATAGCGTTGCCGCAGTAGATAACCAGGGTATGCGTTCTGCGAACTCTGAGCCTGCCTTGTTTACACTGGCTGAGCGAAGCAGTACTCCGATCAGTCTTGATGGGTATGCAAAGGTCTTCAGTGAAGAGTTCGATGGCACTGTGCTGGACCGAACGCGATGGAAAACCGCTTTGCCCTGGGGGCCGGACACCACCATCAACCGCGAAACCCAGTACTTCGTCAACATCTTCGGTAACAACCCGCCCGCTTATGATCCGTTCGTCTTTACCGGAGAAACACTGCAGATTACAGGCATCAATACGCCACCTGAGCTCGCAGATGCTGCAAACAACAAACCGTATCTATCCGGTGTCCTGACCACCTCAGACTATTTTGAGATGACATACGGCTACGTGGAAATGAACGCAAAGCTGGCTGGTGGTGACGGGCTGCTTTCAACCTTCTACCTGTTTAATCAGGACTTTGAAAAGAACAAGCCGGAAATAGATATCATCGAGTACATCGGTTCCCGTCCCGACAAGGCCTATCAAACCTATCACTACTACGACAGCAACCGGGCCCGTTACTCCAGTGGTGAAAAGCACTCTTCACCCACGATGGAGACACGCTACAGCGAAGTGCTGAGCAACGGCTTTCATACTTACAGTGTGCTATGGGAGCCGGAACTCGTTATCTGGTATATCGATGGTGTGGAAGTGCGGCGTTTAACCGGGCCGCGTGTGTCCGACGAACCCATGAATATCATCACCCAGCTGGTTATAGGCAGCGAATGGATCGGTGCACCGGCGGCATCTGCGATCCCGGCCGTACTGGAAATAGACTATATCCGCGCATGGCAGAAGCAGTAGCGCGGGTAACGTTATTCGGGAAACGAGTTAATCGAGCATCAGTCTGGCTGCTTGAGTAATCGGTGCGACAGGTTGATCAGCTCGTCCGATGATCTGCGCATGTTTTTGGAGACGCGGATTTGCGCCATGGCCGACGCCTTCGACCCGATGATGTTCTCCGCCTCGCCGAGGCAGGAGGGTTCGCGCGTAGACTCGGTTCGGTTCGATTCGGGTGGCATCAGCGCACCTGTTGCGACATTGCATGAGTAGACGCTAACGTCCCGGTTGACTCGTGCCATGGCAATGCACCCCTGTTTGAATTGACCTTCTAGATGCTCACAGTGACACGCTGCGAGTACGAGTATCCGCGATTGTCAACTTTACAAAAGCTCAAAACTCAATACGCCTCAGGGTTGGAGCTGGTCAGCGTGCGTCAGGGCCTGGCGATGGAAACATGATGCATGTCCCAGAGTGTGAAGGCACCGGCGCTAAAGCGTATTACTGGCACGAATCTGGCGGACAGTTGTACGTCTTCTGACGTCTAAATTGCGAGTCAATGAGCCTGTTTGCCCCGTCTAGTGAACCATGTTAATTGCACCTGAAAGGTACTCTCGCGTCGGCAATCACGCCCGGACATGGCGCTCTGCAACTGTTGCAACAGCACTGAGTGGCTGGCGATCACGTGCCGTCATTGCTGTTCGGTCGGCTGTCATCATGTCGTTGTGCAGCGTCACTGCGTGGGCAGATGACATTGATCTGTACACCTCTCAGTTCGCGAACCAGCTGAAACCTAACGTTGTTTTTGTGCTGGACTATTCTGACAGCATGAACGATGACGTGTACGGCAATGATCCATCCGTATCGGGATTGTCGTCGAAAATCGATATCCTGAAGACGGCCTTGAGTACGGTGCTGGATGAAAATCTGGACAGCATTAACGCTGGGCTTGCCTCCATTTTTGATGGTGATGCGTCGGGAAACCTCTGGCCAGTCAGCGAATTGAATGCCGATGCCGCAACAGTAGACCCGGATATCCCGGCGGGGCAGTTCACTGTCAGAGACATCATCGGCAAACGGATTGAGCAGCGTGGTGCCGGAGGGACGACACGCACCGTCGGGGGTCTTGCGGAGGCTGCATTGTATTTACGAGGCGGCCCCGTGTTGCACGATGATCGCAATGTACTTTATGCGCCACAGCATGAACCGCAACGTTGGGATGTA
>CALLPU010000459.1 GCA_938016235.1 uncultured Granulosicoccus sp.
AGACCTTCGCCACCAGCAGGCTGGTCAGCATCGGCAGGTGCGTACGGGTGGAGGTAGAACGATCAAACCCGGCCTGAATTAACAGGGCTTGCAGCTCTTCGGCGGTACGAGGACGACCACGCCCCATCGCATGCAGGTAAAAACCGAAATAGGCATCGGTTGCAGGATCACCTATTCGCTCGCGTCCCATCGGCTCAGCCAATAACAGGGTACCGCCCGGCGGTAGCGCTTTGCGACACTTCTTCAATATGGCCAGTGCCGCATCATCGTTGTGGTCGTGAATGATTCTTACCAGTGAGATAATATCGGCTCCGGCTGGCAGATCATCTTCAAAAATACTGCCACCGTGACAACTAGCCTGCTGGCCCAAAGCGGATTCGGAGAATCTCTGACGCGCCTGCTCGGCGACAGGCGGTAAATCGAACAGCATCAGCTCAAGATCAGGCGCGGCCTTGGCCACCGTACGCAGAAACGTGCCATCGCCACCGCCCACATCCAGCAGTCGTTGATGCGCATGCAGTGAGTATGAATCAATGATCTGCTCGGCCACCATGGTTTGCGAGGCACTCATTAGCTCGGTGTAGGGTTCGGAGCCCAATCCATCGCCGCTTTGTTGCTGACGAGCACCGGCATAATCCCAGAACATCGACAGCATTGTTTCATCCTGCTCCCGCTTCAGCAGCGAGACGGGGTCCGTTAGATCACGGTATAGAAAAGTGTGGTGCTCAATCATTTTGCACACGCCAGGATTAGCCAGCAACGCAGCACCGTGAATGCCCAGACCGTATCGACCATCGCCTCTGAGCTGGAGCAGCTTGAGCGACATGGCCGAGCGCATCAGTATTTCACACGCATCGCGTTCCAGGCCGATGGCACGCGCTATCTCATCTCGACTGCGAGGCCCGTCGCGGAGTAGTTCGAACACATCCAACTGAACACAAGTAGACAGGATTTGCGAATACACGAATCCTGAACACAGATCGAACAGCGCACGTGCCCTGCGTCGTGCCATGAAACGCATGAACGGATTTCGCCGCGCACGCCGCTGGAAAGCGGGGTTGGCGAGCAGGCGATTTCGCCAATCATAAATTCTGTCGGACAATCCGCCCGCAGGTACTGCGTGATCTGAGTGCACCGTGGTGGAATCACTGGTCATGAACGAGCTGGATGAGGAATCAGGCTGCACTGCGGGCAATCTCCTTTGGAAAGAAGCGATCAGCTTCATGACGAACTGTTTTGACGAAGCGCTCAGCGTTCTTGCAATCCGGAATCGTATCGATCACCTCTTCGATAAGACCCTTGAGTTTCGAGACTGCGGCCGCGGCGCCAAGCTCGGCAACGGCATTGGGACGACCATGAGTGGCATCCACGTTAACGGGCTTGCCTATCTGCGATTCGCAGCCGAGCACGTCGTGCAAATCGTCTGCTATCTGATAGGCGGCTCCGATGCATTCACCGGTTCTTGCCCATGGCGTCATGTCTGCACCTGCCGCAACGGCACCAGCCTGCGTGGCAGCAGCAAACAAGGAGCCGGTTTTGGCGCGGTGGTAGGCATCCGTGTCGATAACCTCTTCACATTCCCACGCCTGGCCAGCGGTAATGCCGTGCACGGCACCGACTTGCCGTGACAACATGCAGGTCATGTTGAGACGTCGCTGGGCATCGGCAAGCGAATTGGCAGCGACCGCATCAAAAGCGGCGACGATTAGCGCATCTGACGCCAGAATGGCCAGGCGCTCGTCGAAAGCGACGTGTACCGAGGGCTTGCCCCGGCGCGTTTGAGCATCGTCAAAACAGCGAAGATCATCCTGGACCAGTGAGGCGCAATGAAGAAATTCAACAGCGACCGCAGCGCTGGGTGCCAGAACCGGTAGTGTATCCGAGCAGGCCGAGGCAACGGCCAGGACCAGCTTGGGCCTGACTCTCGCGCCGCCTGGAAACACCGTGTAGCGTAATGCCTCCGCCAGTCTGGATGGGCAGGGATTTGCGCTGATCACAGCCACCGCATCTTGCAGTGATTGATCAATGAGGGTGTCTACGTCCATGGAAAATTCCGCGATGGCCTATTGTCAGATTATTCTGACATAATGGATGTGTCAACCTAAATAGACACCTTGTTCCATGAGCTTGCCGTCATTCACCGATTCAGTGCCGGACAACGGTTACCGATGGTGGTACCTGGATGCTGTCAGCGATGATGGTGTTCATGCCCTGACGGCCATCGTGTTCATCGGCAGTGTGTTCTCGCCGTACTACGCACGTGCGCGACGCCGGCAGGCCAACACCCCGGCACTACAACACTGCTCGATCAACATGGCGCTCTATGGGCCGGTGTCACGATGGTGCATGACGGAACGTACAGAACGTTCGGTGCGCTCCAGCAGCGATTCTCTGGCCATAGGCAAAAGCAGCATCCGGATCACCGAGCAGAACCAGCTGCAGCTGAATGTCAATGAAATCACGGTACCTCTGCCTGGCAAGATGGAGGGCACGCTCACGATCGATTTGCCCGCCTATTCTCTCGACGCACTACCGCTGGATGAGCCTGTTTCGGATCAAGCCCGGCATTTCTGGCAACCGGTTGCACCGCAGACTCGTATAGCCGTGCATATGAGCAAGCCTGAACTCAGCTGGTCTGGTGCTGCCTATGTGGACAGTAACTACGGCGATATCCCACTGGAGAAGAGCTTCAAGTCATGGACCTGGTCTCGCAGTCATGCCCCGGGCAACAACACGATTGTTCACTACGACATCGCCTACGCCGATGGCCAGTCACGCCAGCAAAGCATGCGGTTTGATGCGCAAGGTCAAC
>CALLPU010000460.1 GCA_938016235.1 uncultured Granulosicoccus sp.
GTTCATCACCGGGCACGATGAGCGTAGCCCGATACGTGCCACCAACGATGACTGGAGCACGGTAGCCACACGACTCGCCAACATCGGCCTGATCAGTCGTGAAGTCAGTCTGGTCAGCGAACCCTACCTGGATACAGACACCGATCTGGTGGTATTGGCGGCACCACGGCGGCCGTACTTTCCGGGTGAAGTGGCAAGCCTTGCCGACTATCTGTCGCGCGGCGGAAACCTGCTATGGCTGACAGAGCCCGACAACAATCCCAACACGGGGCCAGACTTGCAAATTATCGCAGACACACTGGGCGTGGATACACTTCCCGGCGTAGTGATCGATACTGCCAGCCAGGTACTGGACGCCGCGTCCCCCGACTTCGTATTGCTGGATCGTTTTCCAGCCCATCCGGTTACTTCGTCCCTGACCCAGCCGGTGTTACTGCCGCAGGCCACCGCTTTGGCGGTCACGCCGTTGGCCGGGCAAAACCTGTTGCCACTGCTGCAAACACCCGAATCGAGCTGGACTGAAACCGGTGCGCTATCCGGTGCCATCGCCTTCAACGAACGTGATAACGAAGTTGCCGGACCTCTGCTACTCGGTGTCACCATTGAACGTCGACTTGCAGATAGCACACAGCGCATGGCGGTGATTGGGGATGCGGACCTGGGCGCCTCACAGTTCATCGACAATGGTGACAACCAGCGTTTCATCGAATCGTTAATGTTGTGGTTAACCGGTGACAGTGATGCCATTGCGTTCGTAACGCAGGCTGCCCCGGACAGCACACTTGTGCTGGGTAATCGTTCGATCATTGTTATCAGTGTGCTGTTTCTGGCAGGCATACCTTTGATACTGCTACTGCTGGCGGGTTACATCCGCTGGCAACGCCGGCGATCCTGAGTTGGTTACGCAGCGCCATCGAACGCATCAATGGGTCCTGCTGGCAACGGCCCTGCTTGTGGTGCTGTGTGCAGCCATTGCCTGGGTCGTCTGGCACGACCAGCAGCCCGTGCGTGTGGCCATCGGCAACGCCAATGTGCAACGTGCCACTGTCAACACCGTGCGCATCGTGCGCGACGGCCATCCTGAGTTTGCGTTATCCAGAAGCGCCGAGCAGTGGCGCATGACCCATCCGTGCGACATGGATGTCAATGGGGCTCGCCTTGATCCGCTGTTGAATCTGGCGAGCGCTCCGGTTCACAGTTACGCCGCCAGCGAGGTTGATCTGGAAGCGGCGGGTCTCTTGTCGCCGCAGGCATCAGTATTCTTCAATGACACTGAATTGGCTATCGGCCAACCCGACCTGGCAGGGGATCGTCGCTATGTACAGCGCAAGGATCGCATTGAGTTTGCACCTGAATGGGTCTTGTCGTTAATCACGGGTGGGATAACCGCGTTTGCCGATCTGTCACTATTCCCTTCACAGCTGCAATCGCTGACACTCACGCAGGCTGATGGCAATACACGGGCGTTGAATCCGGCTGAGTGGCAGGAACTGACCGCCACACAGATCGTCACCCTGCCATTGCCCGACACAGACACACCGAGCAACTCCTGGACACTGACCGCACTGTTGGCCAACGGAACCCGATTGCCCATGACGATGCTGCGCTACCCATCGTATGTCGCGTTTATCAATGACAACAAAGACTGTGCTCTGCTGCTGACGGCTGCCTCTGTACCGTCCGTCTGAAACTGATCGTCAGCCGTACAGCTCAACGGTCAGTCTCTCTGCGAGTACAATGCGGGCATGCCTGAATTACCCGAAGTTGAAACCACACGCCGCGGCATAGAACCGCATCTGATCGGCCAGGCGGTTCAGCAGGTGATTGTGCATAATCCCAACCTGCGCTGGCCCGTTCCAGACACCGTCCAGCAGCTATCGCAAGGCATTGTCCAGTCTGTGGACCGGCGCGGGAAGTACCTGCTGATTACGGTACCTGCCGGCACCGCTATCGTGCATCTGGGTATGTCAGGCAGCCTGCGCGTCTGCAACAGCACTGAGCCACGCAGACTGCATGATCATGTTGAGTTGTTGCTGTCGTCCGGTCTGCTACTGCGTTTCCATGATCCACGTCGGTTCGGTTGTTTCCTGTGGCAAGGTCACAACGAGCCGCTACACACGCTGCTGGCGCGGCTCGGCCCTGAACCACTCACTGACGCATTCAACCCCGATTACCTGTTCCGCGCCACCCGTAAACGGCAGGTGGCTATCAAGAACTTCATCATGAACAGCGACATCGTGGTGGGCGTTGGCAACATATACGCCAGTGAATCACTGTTCATGGCAGGTGTTCGCCCGGGTCGCGCAGCCAGGCGTGTTACCCGCAAAGAAGTGGAAAAACTGGTGGATGCCATCAAGAATGTTCTGCAAAAATCGATCACCGATGGTGGCACCACGCTCAGGGATTTCATCAATACCGACGGTAATCCCGGCTACTTCGCCCAGTCTCTGCGGGTGTACGGTAGAGGCGGAGAGCCTTGTCACACCTGTGGCGAGCCGATCAGGCAAAAGGTTCTGGGTCAGCGATCCACGTTTTATTGCAGCCACTGTCAACGCTGAGACGCGATCAGAAATACGGTTCGATGCTACCAGTAAGCATCCGCGTCAGCTGCCGACATTTTTCCGTAACACTGCATGTACCGTTGCACGCGCGGCATCGTGTCGGGCTTTGTAGAACGTTGCCAGTCAGACAACGACCAGTCGCTGTCACTGATGCGTTTGCGATGATTATCGGCGAAGTACAACACGTTCTCAGATTCACCGGTGTCGCTAACGACACTGATCTCCCGCAGTGAAAATTCTTCACCTTCGAAGAACACGATTCGGTCC
>CALLPU010000461.1 GCA_938016235.1 uncultured Granulosicoccus sp.
GTGGTGGCTCAAGAGGCGCCGACAAGCCCAAGGGTAAAGGTCGTGGCAAAGGTGGCGGCGGCGGTGGTGGCGGTGGTGACACGCGCTACGGACGTAATCAGTTGCACGTGGCCAAAGGCAAGTCGGGCCGCCGCAAGGGCAAGGCGCGTCGTGCTTTGCCAGCAAACTTCGAAGCCAAGCACGCGTTCGAGCGACCGACTGCGCCGGTTGTCCGTGATGTCGATGTACCCGAAACCATCACCGTGGCAGAACTTGCCAACAAGATGGCCGTGAAGGCAGCCGAAGTCATCAAAGCCATGATGACCATGGGTGTGATGGCAACGATCAACCAGATTCTCGATCAGGACACTGCGATCCTCGTGGTTGAGGAGATGGGACACAAAGCTATCCCAATGAGCGCCGATGATGTTGAGGCAGCACTGGCTGCGCTGGTTGCCGGTGAACGTGAAGGTGATGCAGAGCCCCGACCACCGGTGGTTACTATCATGGGTCACGTCGATCACGGCAAGACATCACTACTGGATTACATCCGCACGGCGCGCGTAGCCTCGGGTGAAGCGGGAGGCATTACTCAGCACATCGGCGCGTATCAGACCGAAACCGAGAATGGCGATATCACGTTCCTTGATACTCCGGGACACGCAGCGTTTACCGCCATGCGTGCTCGCGGTGCTCAAGCGACTGACATCGTGGTACTGGTCGTTGCAGCCGATGATGGCGTTATGCCGCAAACCGTGGAAGGCATTCAGCATGCACGATCTGCCAATGTGCCGTTGATCATTGCCGTCAACAAGATGGATAAGGAAAACGCGGATCCGGAAAGAGTGCGGAATGAGCTTGCTCAGCACGACGTCATTTCTGAAGACTGGGGCGGCGACACGCAATTTGTACCGCTGTCTGCACTCACCGGTGATGGCGTGGATCAGTTACTCGAAGCGCTGATACTTCAGGCCGAAGTGCTTGAGCTTGCCGCGGTGCCGGAAGGCAACGCATCGGGCATTGTTATCGAGGCTTCACTGGACAAGGGCAAGGGCCCTGTGGCAACGATCCTCGTCCAGGAAGGTACTCTCAAACGTGGCGACAGTTTCATTTGCGGCCAGGTGACGGGTCGCGTGCGTGCCATGTTTGACGAAAACGGTAAAGGGGTTGAAGAAGCCGGGCCGTCAACGCCAGTGCAGGTATTGGGTCTTTCCTCTACACCGAATGCCGGTGATGAGATGCTGGTGGCAGCGGATGAGAAGAGTGCGCGCGAATTGGCGGAACTGCGTTACGGCAAGCAGCGTGATGCGCGATTGGCTGAGCGACGTCCGGCAAGGCTTGACGACGTATTCTCTCAGATAAAGGGCAGCACTCCGGTGGTGAACTTTGTCGTCAAGGCGGATGTGAAGGGCAGTTACGAGGCTATTCGGGACGCCCTTGAAAAACTGAGCACCGACGAGGTAGAGGTGCGCATCGTTGGCGGTGGTGTCGGTGGTATCAACGAATCCGATGCAAATCTGGCAGCGGCTTCTGATGCCATCCTTGTAGGCTTCAACGTGCGAGCTGACGGTGCTGCGCGTCGCTTGATTCAGGAGCAGGAGACCGACCTGCGCTATTACAGTGTCATCTACGAGCTGATCGATCTTGCCAAACAGCTGGCGGGTGGCTTGCTGGCACCGGAAGTTCGGGAGCGCATCATCGGCAACGCCGAAGTGGGCGAAGTGTTTACGTCACCCAAATTTGGTCTTATCGCGGGTTGTATGGTGGTGGATGGGGTTGTGCGTAAAGACGAGCCCATTCGCGTGCTGCGCGAGAATGTGGTCATCTATGAAGGTGAGCTGGAATCTCTGCGTCGATTCAAGGACGACGTCAAGGAAGTTCGCATGGGTACCGAGTGTGGTATCGGCGTGAAGAATTACACCGATGTCAAACCTGGCGACATGATCGAGGTGTTTGAACGCACTGAAGTTGCTCGTTCATTGTAGTGGGTGCCCGTTACCTTGTTTCAGGAGTCCTAAGTTCCAGTGCCGAATGATTATCCGCGAAGCCATCGCGTTGCTGACTATATTCAACGCGAGTTATCGGGGTTGATTCGTACGGAGCTTAAAGATCCCAGGGTCTCACCGATGCTGACAGTGGCATCGGTTGAGGTGTCCCGGGATCTGTCGGTAGCCAAGGTCTACTACGCCTTGTTCGACCCGGAAGAGCGGGCCGAAACCCAGGGCGCTCTGGAACGGGCCTCTGGCTTTCTGCGTCGTCAGTTGGCCAGGCAGATGAATACACGCTCAGTGCCCCAGCTTCGCTTTTACTACGACGACTCTGCCGAGCGTGGTGCGCATATGTCGGCGTTGATTGCGGACGCAGTTGCCACCAACACCACCGACGATGTTGAGCCGGACGATGACGACCAGGCAAGCTCGTCCACAGAACCTCGTGCCGATTAGCCTCTTGAGCACCAGGGGCGATTGCTGCGCACGCGCAGGATCATTGTCATGTGCGGGTTGAGCTGAGGCCTTGGGTCGTCGTCATCGCCGGGGTCGCCCGGTTCACGGTATTCTGCTGCTGGACAAGCCTTCGGGTGGCAGTTCCAATCACGCACTGCAGCGCGCCAAGCGCGTTTTCAATGCCAGCAAGGCGGGTCATACTGGCAGCCTGGATCCGCTAGCCACGGGCATGCTACCCATCTGCTTCGGTGAAGCCACCAAGCTGAGTGCGTTCCTGCTCGATGCCGACAAGGGCTACGAGACAACCTTGAAGCTGGGTGTAACCACAAATTCGGCTGATGCGGACGGAGAAGTGCTTGAGACCCGGCCGGTGCCCTCAGATCTTTCGGCAGATCAATTCGAAGTGGTTTGTGCCGGTCTTCGCGGTGCACAACTGCAGATTCCCCCCATGGTATCTGCCATCAAGGTTGACGGTCAGCGTTTGTACAAGCTGGCGAGGCTTGGAAAAGAGGTTGAGCGCAAGCCCCGGCCGGTCCACATACACCAGCTCGACGTGCTGTCCTTCGGTGGTACATCCGCGCGATTGGCGGTGCGTTGCTCCAAAGGCACGTACATTCGCTCTCTGGTCACCGATATTGGTGAAGCGTTGGGGTGTGGCGCGCATGTTACGCAGCTACGACGCACCTTTGTGTCGCCGTTCGAGCAGCGTCCCATGGTGGATCTCGAGACGCTTGAAAGCCTTGGCGATGCGCCCGCAGATGTGCTGGACAACCTGCTGCTGCCACTGGATGCCGGGCTCGGGCATCTCGCTGCGGTGGTGGTATCCAGCGAAGGAGTCGCGACTTTCCGTCGTGGCCAGTCACCCGATTGCCGGCTGAACCAGCCGGCGGCTGACCCGGCACCGGCACTGTGCCGGGTGTATGACGAGAGCGCTAACCTGATTGGCCTGGGTGAACTCACAGAATCTGGTGAACAAGTCGCACCTCGCCGAGTACTTCAATTCACCTGAGATGATATAATTGGGGGTTATCTGCAAGCCCACCCGGCTTTCCTCAACGGAGAGCCACCTCTTTCTCACATTCATTCGTATTCTCGGAGTACCACTTTTAATGTCTTGCTTAAGCGCTGAACGAAAGGCGGAAATCGTCAAAGAACACCAAACAGACTCTACAGACACGGGGTCACCAGAAGTACAAGTTGCATTGTTGTCTGCGCGAATCTCTCACCTGACCGAACATTTCAAAGAACACAAGCACGACCACCACTCACGCCGTGGTTTGCTGAGAATGGTCAATCAGCGACGAAAGTTGCTTGATTACCTGCATCGAAAAGATGCCACTCGCTATCAGAACCTGATCAAGCGACTGGGCCTGCGCCGCTAAAGCGCGCAACGTCTGCATCATAGCTTTCGCCCTTCTTCTCAGGAATCCTTTGTGACCATACATTCAAAAACATTTCAGTTCGGTAGCGAAACTGTCACCCTGCAGACCGGCGAAATCGCCCGGCAGGCCAGTTGCGCAATCGTCGCCAGCATGGGCGACACGGTTGTGCTTGTCACCGCCGTCGGCCAAAAGCAGGTTAAACCGGGGCAGAATTTTTTCCCGCTGACCATCAACTACCAGGAAAAAACCTACGCTGCGGGCAAGATCCCGGGCGGTTTTTTCAAGCGTGAAGGCCGGCCCAGCGAATCAGAAACGCTGATTTGCCGCCTGATCGACAGACCGTTGCGCCCGCTGTTTCCCAAAGGCTTCATGAACGAGGTTCAGGTTATCGCCACGGTCATGTCTCTGGATCCGGAAATCAGTGCTGATATTCCAGCCCTGATAGGTGCATCCGCGGCGCTGGCCTGTTCCGGTATGCCGTTCGCAGGCCCCGTAGGTGCAGCCAAGGTTGGTTACATCGATGGCGAATACGTGCTGAACCCTTCCGTGTCACAAATGGAAGAGTCGCAGCTCGATCTGGTTGTGGCGGGCACCGATCAGGCCGTTCTGATGGTTGAATCCGAAGCCGATCAGCTCTCCGAAGACACCATGCTGGGCGCCGTCATGTTTGGCCATGAGCAGCTGCAAACGGCTGTGACGGCCATCAAGGCACTGGCAGCTGATGTCAATGCAACGTCCTGGGACTGGTCAGCGCCAGAAGCTGATGCTTCACTGGCCGACAAGGTAGACGCTGCCGCTCGTGATGATCTGACTGCGGCCTACCAGGTTGCCGACAAGATGCAGCGACAGGACGCAGTAGCGGCGGCCAAGAACAAGGCTGTAGAGTCACTGGCTGCGGCAGAGGGCGAAGAGGGTTACAGCGCTGGTGATGTCAAGGAAGCCTTCGGCAAGCTTGAAAAATCCATTGTGCGGCGTCGTATCATCGCCGGCGAACCGCGTATCGATGGCCGAACCACAGACACCGTTCGACCCATTACCGTGCACACCGGCATATTGCCTCGCACGCACGGTTCAGCGGTTTTCACTCGCGGTGAAACGCAGGCTATCGTTGCGGCTACACTGGGTACCACCCGCGACGCTCAGATCATCGACGCGCTGAGCGGTGAAACACGCATGGCCTTCATGCTGCACTACAACTTTCCTCCATACTCCGTGGGTGAAACCGGCTTTGTCGGCTCACCGAAGCGTCGAGAGATCGGCCATGGAAAACTGGCCAAGCGTGGTGTGCAGGCTGTAATGCCGTCTGACGAGGATTTTCCCTACACCATTCGCGTGGTGTCGGAAATCACCGAATCCAATGGTTCCAGCTCCATGGCATCGGTGTGTGGCACGAGCCTAGCTTTGATGGATGCTGGTGTTCCCCTGAAAGCCCCGGTTGCCGGTATTGCGATGGGTCTGATCAAGGAAGATGATGGCTATGCCGTGTTGTCTGACATTCTGGGTGATGAAGATCACCTCGGCGACATGGACTTCAAGGTTGCCGGTTCCGAGAACGGTGTGACTGCGCTGCAGATGGACATCAAGATTCAGGGAATCACACGCGAAATCATGGAGAAAGCTCTGGAGCAAGCCAAAGGCGGTCGGCTCTGGATTCTCGGTGAGATGGCGAAAGTGCTTGCAGAACCCCGTAGTGATCTGTCTGAGCACGCACCGCGTTTTATCACGATCAAGATCAACCCTGAAAAAATCGCTGCCGTTATCGGTAAGGGTGGAGCGGTTATCCGGGCGCTTACTGAAGAAACGGGTGCCACTATCGACATCGGTGACGACGGTCTCATAAAGATCGCATCCAGCGATAGAACAGCGGGTGAAGAAGCTCGACGCCGTATCGAGCTGATCACAGCGGATATTGAAGTGGGCACCATCTACGAAGGGCGAGTCCAGAAAATCATGGATTTCGGTGCGTTCGTCAATATCCTCCCGGGCAAGGATGGTCTCGTGCATATCTCCCAGATATCAGAGCAGCGTGTACAGAACGTTGCCGATGAGCTGTCCGAAGGACAGATGGTCAAGGTCAAGGTGCTGGAAGTGGACAAGCAGGGTCGTATTCGCTTGAGCATGAAAGCGGTGGAAGAGGGCGAGGCTGTCTCCAGCTAAGCTTCAGCCGTACTGGAACGTTGTTGTGAAAACAGGTGAAAAGGGAGCTTCGGCTCCCTTTTCGCCTACAGCCCCGGATCAACTGCGACTGGATACCCGATATATGGGCGAAGCGCTGCGACTTGCTCGCAGTGCGGGTGAACAGGGTGAAGTACCGGTAGGCGCGTTGGTAGTGCGCGACGGCGAATTGCTCGGCACCGGTATGAATCGTTGTGTGATGGATCATGATCCGTCAGCGCACGCCGAAGTGCTGGCGTTACGAAACGCTGCGCGGGGCGCTGAGAATTTTCGGTTGGATGGCGCCACGTTGTACGTCACTCTGGAGCCGTGCCTGATGTGTTGCGGGGCTCTACTGCAGGCCCGTGTAAGCAGGTTGGTGTTTGGTGCTCGTCAGCCCCGAACTGGCGCTGTGGTCAGTATCCACGAGGCATTGCGGTTGCCAGGTGTCGATCATCACATCGCCATCTCCGAAGGCATTCACGCCAGTGAAGCTGCCAGTTTGCTCACCGAGTTCTTCCAGCAACTGCGTTGATGGCACCCATGGGCATTCGGGCACGCGCAAGCGTATCCTGTGGCTTCTCCTGATGGCCAGGGCAGGCTTTTGATATCTGTTGTTGATTTCTAGGGAAACACGCCTGCCTTCATGACCATCCCCGGCACGGTCTTTCCCAGCGCATTTTCAAGATATTCTGCCGCGCCAATGGCAGCCGTCAGATCCATGCCTGTCTGAATGCCAGCGCGCTCGAGCATATACACCAGGTCTTCCGTGGGGATATTGCCGGTTGCCGCCGGTGCGAAAGGGCAGCCTCCCACACCACCGAAGCTGGCATCCAGGGACATCACACCCGCCTGAATACCGGCCCAGGCATTGGCCAGGCCTGTGTTGCGCGTATTGTGCAGATGCAGACGAACAGGTATGTCCGGGTACGCCGCCCGAACAGCGCCTATACGCTCAGCAACGTCTAGAGGAGTGGCGACCCCGATGGTGTCCGCCAGAGCCAATTCAAAGGGATTGGCCTCCATACAACCCTCCACCACATGCATGAGCTTCTCGATGGACACTTCTCCTTCGAACGGGCAACCAAAAGCGGCCGCAATGGTTACTCCGGTGCGCACGGACTCCGATGCTTCACTGGCAAGATCGTTAAACAGACGGAGGCCGGCTTCGGTGCTGGTTCCCTGATTCTTTTCACTGAAGGTGTCGCTGGCAACCACCACGAAATTGACTTCATCGAGCCCTGCGTTGCTGGCACGTTCAAACCCGCGACGGTTCAGGGCTAACCCGATAAACTGGCAATCGGTTTCCCGTGGCAGTGCAGCGCAGATGGCATCGGCCTCTGCCATTTGTGGTACCCGCCTTGGATTCACGAAGCTGGTGACCTCTATCCGCGCCGCCCCGGCAGCAATAGCCCGGTTAATCAGCTCAAGCTTGGTGTCGAGCGACAGTATCTTCTTCTCGTTCTGAATACCGTCGCGAGGGGATACTTCGATTATTTCCACGCTTTTAGGCATGTGTTTTTGGCGTTGGGTGTTGGATCGAGTGCAAGAGCTTATAAGATGGGCCTGCGACTGGCAATTGGCCAACGCGTGAACATGATTATCGCTTCCTGATTCATCACAGGGTTGCGTTAGCAGGTGATCATAACTTCTGAACGTCGTATGATGAGCACCCGTTCACCGGTATCTCGGAGGGTTGGTATGTCCGTAGCCTTGCGTCCGAGCGCTAATTCAGCGCCGGAGTTTGAATATACTGACGAAACGGATCGCTCCGTCCACTATCTGCAGCACGGTTTTCCCTGTCCGCTGGTGCGGTGGCATTACCACGACGATTACGAACTTCACTTGATTGTTGCCGGTACCGGCAAGGTGTTTGTCGGTGATCATGTCGGGCAGTTCGCTCCTGGCCATCTGGTTCTAACCGGTCCGCGATTGCCACACAACTGGATCAGCCAGACCGACCCTGGCGAGGAAATTCCGCTACGTGATCTCGTCATACAGTTTCGCAAGGATCTGATTCCCAAAATGGCGGCGGTTGCGCCTGAGCTGAGTGCATTGCTTTCGCTGCTTGAGCGTGCCAGGCATGGCATAGAGTTTCGTGATGTGGATTTAGCGTGGGCTCGCCAGGCGTTTGAATCCGTTCGGGACACAGAAGGGCCTGAGCGGATTGCCCGTTTACTCGAACTGTTGAGTAGCCTGGCAAATGAATCCGGTTACGCCTTGCTCTCCACCCTGGCAATACGCTCGAGAGCAGACAAGGCATCACAGGACAAGATAGAGAGGGTCACCCAACATATCAGCGAGCATTTTGCACAGGATATTTCACTGGGAGACATGGCAGAGCTGGTGGGTATGAATGACAGCTCGTTTTCTCGTTTTTTCGCCAAGGCAACCGGCAACAGTTTTAATCGTTTCGTCAATCGTGTGCGGATCAGCAAGGCTTGCGAACTGTTAGTTGAAACCGATACCCCTATTACAACGATATGCTACGAAACGGGCTTCAACAACATCGCCAATTTCAATCGGCGCTTTCGAGAACTCAAGGAAAGCACGCCAAGAGAGTATCGTCGTCAATCTCGTCTGCGCCACCTGCGTTGACGCGTAGCGATCCGGGCAGACGCAGGAATTTCGATAACACAATCTGTTCCTGCCATGAAGATTCGGTCGTTGGTGGCGTCGGGTTTTATCATGGCAGCACCCGTAAAGCCGCCAAAGGCCGGCAGCACGGCATACCCCGTTCTGAACCAGAATACCGGTGTCCGTATGCTGCCATGGTTTGATGTAGACAAACGCCATGCAGGGTGTATGTGGCCGCATAGAACATACCCTCTGGCATCGTCAGACGGCTCGTGTTGCAGAACAAACGGGCTTTCAACCAATGCGCATCGATGCCAGCGTACCCGGTTGTCCAGCAGGGATTGACCCTCGGCCTTGTCGTGGTTACCGGCAACGATCTCCATGTGCAAGCCGGGACGCTCATCGAGTAGCTGGCTGAGCAGGGCAAGCCAGCTTTCTGCAACACCGGGTTTTGCATGCATGAAATCACCCAGTATGATCAGACGCGACGCTCCGGATCTGTCGCACAACCCGAACAAGTGAACCAGCGTTGTTTCACTGATGCCTCCGGGGATCGCAATGCCACTGCGACCGAATCGATGTTCTTTGCCAACATGCACATCTGCAGCAAAGAGAATCTGCTGTCTTGGCCAGTAGATCACCTGATCCGGGTGCAGCAGGAGGGTTTCGCCGTTACATTCGATGCTCAGGCAGTTCCGCATGAACTCGTTCACGAAGGGGCGCTTGCCGCGACAGTATTCAACGTGTCGGTTGCGGCCTGTTCCAGGCTGCCCAGCATGCTTTCCACGCGTTGTTGAAAGCTCATGGAAGACAGCGTCTGACTGTTCAGACTTTCAGCCCACAACGGAAAGGACAAGGGGGTCAATCGTTCCGGTTCAACCAGGCGCCAGCGTCGCCTTGCGAGGCTTTCAAGCGCTGATTCCAACCGGCTGAACTCCAATTGCTGCTCAAGCACTTCACGTCGTGCCTGATCCAGAAGCAGATTGTCGGCATCATGGTTGACCAGCACATCGAATATCAAGCCGCTGGATGCCTGAACCTGACGAGCCGTTTTGGCCCTGCCGGGATAACCGTCAAACACGAGGCCTGATATCCGGGCGATATCGCGAAACTGCCGCTTGGCAATTTCCCCTGAATTGATGGCCGAGAGGATGTCATCCAGCAAGTTGTCGACGGTAAAAACACGTCTCAGTGTGCGCAGGTCTGCATCAATGGCTGTCGGGCTCTGCAGTTCGAACCCGTAGTCGTTGATTTGCAGTGTCAGTGTCATGGGTGCAAGCGCGGACAGGCGCGACGCAATCACCATGGCCAGGCCTTCGTGAGCCAGTCTGCCAGCGAACGGATAGAAAAACAGGCTGTAGCCTTCTTGTGTGTGAATCGCCTCAATCAGAAAATCATCAGGCCCTGGCAGGTACGACCAGCGTTGTTGCAAGGCGAGCACGTCGGCCATGCAAGTCAGTTCTGGGGACTGCGCTTTCCCTTGCTGCCAGTCGTGCAGGGTTTCCTGGACACTGTCTGCCAGCTCGGTGGTCAATGGCATCTGTGTTCCCCACCAGCGAGGTACCGCGCTGCTGCGTCGAGTGGCCTTGCGCACATAAGCGGTCATGTCACGTATGCGTAACAGTTCCAGATGCCGGCCGGCAAACTGGAAGGTGTCTCCGGGTTTGAGTCTGGCGATGAAATTCTCCTCGGTGGAGCCGAGTCGTCTACCACCCTGAAACGCCACGCTGATTTGTGTATCACTGGAAATCGTGCCAATACCCATGCGATGTCGTTGCTGCACTTCCTTGTTCATGACTCGAAACACACCCGCAACACACAGCACCTTGTGGTATTGCGGGTAACCCTGCAAGGCCTGACCGCCGCGCGTGATGAAGTCCATCACCCATTGCCATTCAAGATCACTCAGATCTTCGAAGCAGTGTGTATTACGCACTTCTGCAAGCATGGCACTTTCCGTAAATCCTGCCCCGAGGGCAATGGTTACCAGATGCTGGCTCAACACATCCAGTGAGCGCCTGGGGGGTTCTCGTCCTTCGATTCTGTTGGCAGCCAGTGCTCGACGAACCGCTGCGATCTCGATCAATTCCAGCGCGTTGGTGGGTACGCACAAAATGCGCGATACCGCTCCAGGACGATGACCGCTTCTGCCCGCGCGCTGCATCAGACGGGCAACGCCCTTGGGGCTACCCACTTGCAGCACCTGATCAACC
>CALLPU010000462.1 GCA_938016235.1 uncultured Granulosicoccus sp.
CCAACGGTATCGGTTACCGATCAGACGTCTGTCATCAACGGGCAGGTTCGCCTGACGAAGATGGTGGGTGTGGATGCAGCGTGTGACGGTACAGTCGATAGTGGTTTTGCTGAAGTTCAGACCGCCGGCGTTGCTCCAGGCGAATGTGCTATCTGGCGAGTGGTTGCAGAGAACCAGGGTGCAGCGAATGCTGAGAACGTCACGATTACAGATGCGGTGACAGCTTTCAGTACGTACGAGGTTAATTCACTGGCCTACTGCCTGGGTAATGCGTGTTCGCCAGCTTCTGTTACAGACGCCTCTGATACCGATCAAGGCACCATCACGGGCAGCACGATCGTGTTCTATGTAGGAACCGGTGCAACACCCGGTGCTGGTCTGGGTGGCGTGTTGGTCCCGGGTCAGTTTGCTACCGCTCAGTTCAGCGTGAAGGTGGACTAGAGCACTGAGTTAGGCAGTAACGCAAGTTAAGTAAAGGGGGCAACTGGCTAAACGCTGATCACGTTGTTGCAGCAGGCCAGTTGACTCTCATTAACAACGATGTAAAGACCGGCGCAGGGAACGCGCTGGCAACCCCACCCAACTTCCAGGACTTTTCATCAGATCTCTATGACCGTCTCGCGCACAATCCGTGTGTTGTTCTGCGCGCTGTTATGGCTCTGCATTGGTATTGCCAATGCCGCGACGGTATCCGGCTTTGAAATTATCAACAAGGCCTTTCTGACCTACATCGACACCTTCACGGGTGAGCGCGTGGAAGTAGAGTCCAACACATCCCGAATTCACGTCGCTGAGCTGTATCAGTTCAGTTTGAATATTGACCAGGAACTTGAAGCTGCCCGATCTGAGGCGCTCGTTCTAGCCCATACGTTGACGAATACTGGCAACGCGTTGGATGAGTACTCGCTTGAACTCACTAACGTGGCAGGTGATCAGGGTGATCTGGATAATCTGCAACTGCTAATCGACCTTGATGGAAATGGCCAGGTCGACGCGGACGATCCCGTAGCTGGATCTTCCGTCATACTTCGCCCCGGTGCCTCTATCGCATTGCTGGTCAGTGGCAACATGCCGACTACCATTGCCCCTGGCGGCTTTGTCGATGTGCTGCTGAGCGCAAACTCAGCGCAGTCCGCAACCAGTACCCTGAGCAACACCGATAGAATCCGTGTGCTGGAACCTGCGCAATTGCACATGTCGCTGACCCAAACGCCAGAGTGCAGCACACTGCTCAGCGTTGACGATGTGATCTCGTACCAGCTGGATATCAACAATGCAACGGATCAGTTACCGGTTGAACGGCAGGTACTGGTAGATGGTGTATTGAAGACCGGTGTGCTGGTTCAGCTTTCCGTACCGGAGGGCCTGTCATTGTGGGGGAGCGATGCGGTTAATACTCACGGGTTTGAATCACTGGCGATTGTTCAGCAGCGCTCAACAACTGATGATAGCTGGATCAGTCATGCTCAAGGGGATACCAATGTCGAGCTGCAAGCATTTGCGGTACTTTATCCTTCGCATCTTTTTACGCCAGGCGCACTTGTGCCGCTCCAGTTCAGTTATGCGGTGCAATCAGATACTGCTGATCAATGGCAGGCAAGGCGCTTCGAAGTGGCAGCATCCATCGACATTGACGATGACCAGCAAGTAGACTTCGTATCCAATACCGTCTGTAATCAGGCTATACAGCTTGGCGCGTCCAATCCGGCCGTTTTGCGATTCGTGACGTCGGGCAGTGAGACGAATACCTGGATCGATACCAGCCTCTATCGCCTGGATACAGGTGATGCGTCCTCAACCGCTTACCGTGCTGACAGAGACGGAGTCTACCTGGAACTGGTTGCCTCCATATCAGACCTGCTCGCTCTTACATCTGTGGAGGGCGTGCGGCATACCAGTGTAAACCTGCAATCAAGCACCACCGGCGATTCGGTCGTTGTCCTGATGCGTGAAACGCAGCCGGGATCGGGTGTCTATCGAAGTGTGCATCCTGTCAGGCTGAATGAAACATCGTCCGGTAACGGAGCCTGGTGTCCCGACAGTGCTATCGATGCAGCAACAGGATCGATTCTCAGTACTGACAATGACGTGTCTTGTGTTTTGCGTAGCGCCACTGATGACAAGCTCATCGCTGAATTCACCGACCCGATAAACAACACGGCCCTGACTGACGCAGCAACGGTAAATCCGGCAAGCCGTGTGTTTGACTCCAGTACATTAAAGCCGGTGGCGGGTGCCATAGTCACTCTGTATAAAGGATCCGAGGTGGCTGTTGATCCTGTGACCGGTGTGCCACTGGTTTTTACCAGTGACGAAGCGGGTCGCTATTTCATTCCGCCGTTGCCGGTTGATACCTGGCTGCACATCGGTGTGGCGGCACCGAAGGATTATCTGTTTCCATCTCGGGTAGCCGCTGAGAAACTGGACGGCTACTCAGTGTCGGCAGCGTCTTATGGTGAATCTGGCTTCAACGCCGAAGGCGGAGGCCTTTTTTCGGTATCCGGTGAGAGCCTTCCGCTAATCATTGACATTCCTCTGGATCCTCGTGATCTGGACGCCATCCTCGCAGTAGAAAAGCGCGTGCTAGATGAAAGCGTGGAAGTGGGTGAACCTGTTCGATATGAAGTGATCATCAGTAATCAGGGTGAGAGTGTTCTGAGTGATGTCATCGTGGTGGATACTCCTGCCTATGGTTTCAAGCTGATACCTCGTACCATCACACTGGACAGACTCACGCATCAGGAACCTGATCGATTGCGGTTGGGTACCGATGCGTCTGGACAGGCATCAGGTGACGATGCAACGCAGGTTAACAAGTCTTATTTGTTCGATATCGGGCGACTTGAGTCAGGGCAGTCGCGCACGTTGCGTTATCAGTTGCAGGCAACACCGGCAGCACTGCACGGCGATGGTGTGAACACGGTGGTGGCCTCGGCACGCACTGAAACGGGCGTGGCGGTCGCCTCACAGTCCAGCCGTGCAACTGTGGAGGTTGTCAGGACGGGCGTGTTATCAGAGCGTGCCATCCTGTTTGGCAAGGTGTATGTGGACAGCACCTGTGACTGGATACAGAACCAATCGGAATGGCCCATAGGTGGCGTTAAACTCTACTTGCAGGATGGCAGTTTTGTGGTGACCGACGAGGATGGTCAATATAGCCTTTATGGCATGCGTCCAGGGCTTTACGTGATCAAGGTAGATCCGCTGACGCTACCCGAAGGGCTGGCATTGAAGCCGCTTGATAATCGAAATGCTGCCGATGCCAGTAGCCGGTTTGTGGATTTGTCGGAAGGTGATTTTCATCGTGCCGATTTTGCTACCGGTTGCCCTGAAGTGGATTTCGAGGGTGTCTTCAATCGCCTCGAACAGCGTAACCGCAATTTACGCGGTAGTTGGTTGATAGAGGAGGCGGGTCGGTTTGATCCTGATGGAAAGTCTCGCCTTGTTAACGAGCGGCAGCGAGCTACGGCTGATGGCGATCTATCGAATGGCTTGCTCAGTGCGCAGCGCCCTGTTGGTCGAACAGAGATTCCACCCGCGCTGGAAGCGGACGTGTTGCCCGCAGGCAACCGGCAAACTGACACACCGGTGATATCAAGCCCTGATGCCACTGAGGTGACGGCCGGCATGGCATCACCGACTGAGATGGCATCGCGCATCACGGCCGAACAGGCGAAGCAGGGTACCTGGCTGTGGCCTGAAACCGAGTTCAGCACCGATGGTCGATTCATGGCGGTTGTGCGGGCAGGGGCATCGCCTCAACTGATGGTCAATGGTGTTGAAGTCAGTGATGCCCAGTTAGGTGAGCGCATCGGTAATCGGCGCGAACGTGCAGAGCTGGTGGCCTGGTACGGCATCCAGTTGAAGCCTGGATTGAACGAAGTCAAGGTTGTGGGTAAAGACAATTTCGGCAACGTACGCACACTGGCAAGCGGAATGTTCAAACGCCCGGCAGCGGGGGTCAGCATACGGCTGCGCACCAAGCAGGATACTCTGCCTGCCGATGGCGGTAGAACCATGCTGCCGATTGACGTGGTGATCAACGATGCCAATGGGTATCCGGCAAACGGCGTTTACTTCGTCACACTGGACACCACTGCCGGTGATTTTCTTGAGCCTGATCTTCAAGCCAATGTACCCGGTGTTCAGGTTCGCATTGATAACGGTCGTGGCAAGATTCACATTCGTAGTTCCGAGTTGTCCGGGCGTCTGCAGGTCACGGCGCGTTCGGGCAATATGCAAACGGCCTTGCAGCTGGTTCAGGTGGCCGCGGCCCGGCCACTGCTAGGCGCGGGTCTGATCGAACTCGGTGGACGATGGAGCAGTCTGTCAGCGCAAGACGATCGAGCTGACCTGGAGTCTGGCTTCGAGACAACGACCCGAGCCGCTGTGTTTCTCAAAGGGCGCGTCAAGAAGGATATGAAACTCACCTTGTCGTATGACACAGACAAGGACACGAACACCGAGTTGCTGCGTGACCTGAATCCTAACGAGCACTACCCGACGTTTGGTGATGCATCCATCAAGGGTTTTGAGGCGCAAAGTCGTAGCAAACTCTACGCAAAGCTTGAACGAGACAGGCACAGCATCATGTGGGGTGATTACCTCACGGATACCCGATCGGATCTGGACAATCTGGCGCGTGTGCAAAGAACACTGACAGGGGCAAATGCCATTCTTGACACCGATCGGCACATCCTGCAGATGTTCGCAGCACGCGTGTCGGATATTCGTGCCAGTGAAGTGGTTCGAGGTAACGGGACTGCCATGTTGTTCAGGCTCGATGGTGCGCCGATAGTGGCGAACTCTGAAGTGATTGAGAGAGAAGTGCGGGATCGGGACAACCCCGGTCTTGTCATCAGTAGTGAGCGATTGCTTCGGTTCACGGACTACACGCTCGACAGTGAGACAGGCCTGCTGAGTTTCAGGGATGTCGTACCCAGCGTTGATGAGAATCTGAATCCTGTCTTCATCCGAGCCAGTTATGACCAGCGGTCGAAGCTGGATGAGTATCTGGTGACAGGATTACGCTGGCAGTACAACCTGACTGATCAGTGGAAGGCAGGCTTTACGTTTACCGAAGATCAGAACCCGTTGTCCGGATACCGGATCAGTGGCCTGCATAGCTCCGCGGTACTGGGGTTGAATACGACTGTGTCAGCGGCTGTTGCGACCATGTCTCATCGCGATGGAACAGACTCTGGAGCGGCGCAACGCGTGCGCCTTGAACACTTCTGGAGCGGTAGCCGAAATCACAGAACGGTGATGAGTTGGGCGCGCGCTGATGCCACATTCACCAACACTGATTCGGGTTTGTCGGCAGGTCGGCAGGAATGGCAGCTGGAGCACAAGCAACCGCTGACTCGTCATGTCAACGCGACGTTCAAATCCAGCTTGAGTGAGTCGACCACCGATAGCACTCACTATGGCAGCGCTGGTCTGAATCTGGACAGGCGTCTGGATCAATGGACAGTGAATGGCGGATTACGGCGTATCTGGAGTGCTGATGGCACGCGCTCATTAAGTTTCAATACCGTGTTGCTGGGTGCGACGCGGCGGTTGCGCCTGCCCGGTGATCGAACCATGACGATAGGCCTGGATGCGGAGCGGGGTCTGTCCGATGCCAGTCGTTATCGCTACGGGATTGATTCGCGCGTACAGATGTTTGACCACGTGAGTCTGTATATGCGTTACGAGCGCGAACAGCAACTCTCGCAACAGTCGCTGACCGGTTCGCAACAGGGGAGTCGGCAGTGGATTCTGGGCGTTGAATCGGATGTGTTGCCATCCACACAGCTCTACAGCGAATATCGCATGCGTGGCAGCTATACCGGGCGAAGCATGGAGACGGCCAGTGGTGTAAGAGGGCGATATCAACTGCGTGATGGTTTGACCTTGAATCCTTCACTGGAAGTGATTGACGTGTTGCGCAGTGAAAACTCGGAAGACTCCATTGCGGTATCCATTGGTGTGAATGACAGTCGCAATCCGAACAGAAAAATGACGGCTCAGGCTGAACTGCGGGATACCCGTGGCAGCCGTTATTACGGATTTCGAGCAACGCTGGCAAAGCGACTGAACCTGGACTGGACCACGCTGGTACGTGAGGAGTTTACGCGTCAGAGCCCGAGTATCGGACAAGTGTTGTCCCGACACCAGTTTACGTTGGGGCTTGCGCGGCGTCCCAAGCTGGATAACCAGCACCATGCGCTGCTGCTCGCTAACTGGCGGGAGGAGTATGGACCGGAGGATGGGCAGGACCGGCGCACCTATCTATTGTCAACTCATCAGAACCGGCAACTGGGCAAGGGGTTCACGCTTAGCGGTAGAGCCGGCATGAAGTGGCAGTCAACACACTACGAATCTGGAGATGTATTCAGCCGCTCGCGTTTGCTGGACATGCGCGTCAGCAAGGATATCAATCGGCGCTGGGAGGTGGATCTTCGGGGTGGTTGGCTGGGTGTGGGTAATGGCGGTGGTCGACGTTTTTCACTCGGTGCCGGCGTGTCATGGATTGTCGATCGAAACATCCGCTTAGGCCTTGCCTACAACGCTATTGGGTTTTCAGAGTCTGATCTGGATGCCCAGGGATTCAATCGGCAAGGTGTTCAATTAGGGCTGCAGTTTAAATTTGACGAGGATTGGTTTCAATGGCTGAGCGATTGACAAGTGCCTTGCGCACTGGCACGGCGGCGTCATGTCTGATAGTGACACTGAGTGGTTGTGTCAGTACGGATGAACTGTATGCGCCTTACGATGCTGTTGATTGCAAGGTCATCATTGAAAAGAGCGCCAACGGTGAACTGACGTTGCGGGAATTGATTTCCAATACTTACTTTCCGTGGGAGCCAGCGGTGTATTTTGACTTTGACAGTCATGAGCTGGATGCGCAGAACCGGGATCTTCTCGAAGGAGCCACTGTTGTCATGGCGCGTTACCCGCAGCTCAACCTGAGTTTGCAAGGGTTTGCCGATCACAAGGGCTCTGAGCGTTATAACAAGGCGCTGGCAGATCGCCGGGTGCAATCCGTGATTGCTCATCTGCTGAGTAAAGGTGTGGCACGTGAGCGGATTGTCGACCAGCCTCTGGGTGAGGGTTTGGCCCAGTTTGGTACGGACGACAATTTGAGCCGAAGCATTAATCGCCGGGTTGAGCTCATGCTGCTGGACGAGGACGGTCGTCCTCTACACCCCTTGTTCAATTTTGATGGTTTGTAATGGGTTTCTTCAATTCAAACAGGCATAGCTGCGCACTACTGATCTATTTGTTGATCAGCGTGTTCTCTGCTGGCGCCTGGTCTGCTACGCCCGCTGGTACGGTTATCCGAAATCAGGCGCTTGCCACATATACCGATAGCGATGGCCTGCAGCGAAGCGTGACGTCCAATCTGGTGGAGACACTCGTGGAGCAAGTTGCCGGTATGGAACTGACCAGCGATCAGCAGCAGAGACGTTCACCCGGTTCGACGGTTCGGTTTTCACATCGTGTGCGAAATACCGGGAATGCGGATGATCGCTTTGTTCTTAGCGTGTCCAATGTAGGTGGCAGTGTGAACCTGCAGTCGTTGGCCCTGTTTGCCGATGTAGATGGCGATGGTGTTGCTGACAATCAGACACCTCTGGCGCAAACACCATTCATAGCCGCCGGTGGTGACTTCTTTGTGGTGGTAGAAGGTCAGGTACCTGCAAGCGCTATTGACGGTGATTCGGCGCTGATAGAGATTGCAGCAACCAGTGAGTTTGACTCTGCGACAACCGATCAGAATCAGGACACCGTAACGGTCGGTGTCGGGCCAGCGATCGCGGTTGCGAAGACGCTGAGCCAGACTAATGGCTTATCGCCCAGCGGTCCGTACACGGTGACGCTTAACTATGAAAACACCGGTGACGAGGCTGCGGGCGATGTCACGTTGATTGATGCGCTTCCACCAGGCATGACCTATGTACCTGGATCAGCGCGCTGGTCAGCCTTTACACCGGCATTGTCAGACAGTGATCCAACTGACCTGCATGTCGGTTCCAATGGCTCTCTTCGGTACTGCGCTTATGATGCGAGCTGTACGGGTATTGCCGAGGCGCAACTGGATTCGGATACGGACTCCAGCAATCAGGTAACAGCCATTATTGATCTGGTGGATGCAGGTGTGTCGGGCAGTGTTACGTTTGATGTAACCATAGATTCGGATCTGGCTGCGGGCTCATTGCAGAACACGGCTGAATACGAATACGACATAGCCATCAATACGGTTGCAAGACAGTTCTCCAATACGGTGGTATTCGATGTGCTGGCAACGGCGGGGGTAGTCGCCAATGGCTCCACGGTGAATGCCATAAACGGATTGAACGAACCGGTGAGTGTGTCCAGTGCAGGCCAGGGTGCGGTGGTTCGGTTTGACAACATTATCTGGAATACTGGCAACGCAACGGATACGTTCAACATCGAGGTTGATACGGCGGGATCAACGTTTCCACCCGGTACTGTGTGGCAGCTGCTGCGTAGTGATGCGTCGAGTGTCATGACGGATACAAACAGCGACGGTGTCGTTGATACAGGCCCGGTAGCGGTGGGTGAATTTTCACGGGTGGTGTTGCAGATAAGGCTGCCCTATGCCGTTTCCGGAAACAATAATGGGCTGGGTTTTGACATCACCAAAACCGCGCGCTCCATTAGTGACGCCACTGTTGTCGACAGCGTGACAGACCACCTGGATGAGATCGTTGCCAATACTGTTGACGTTACCAATGTAGCCCCAGCAGGATCCCCCGGTGCGTCGGGCACTGGCCCGGGACCGGAGCCCGCTCCGGTATCCGTGGTAACGGCTGATGCCGCTAATCGTGCACAGATTGATGTGTATATACGTCATCAGGGGAGTGGGCCGGACACCTATGGCTTGCTGGCAGCCGGTTCGGCATCGGGTTCCACTTTGCCTGCTGGCTGGCAGGTTATTTTCAAGGATCCAACGACGTTTGCCACCATAACCAGCACCGGGATACTCGCCTCTGGTGAGTCCCGACACGTGCTGGCCGATATTCAATTACCCGTTGACGCGCAGGCGGGAACCTACAGCATCTGGTTTGAAGCGCGTTCAATCAGAACGGCGGTAGTGGATCGCAAGCACGATGCAGTGAGTATCGTTGCATCCGAGAGCCTGACGCTGGAACCGAGCTTGAGTGCTCAGCTTGAACCGGGCGGATCTGTGGTGTATGAACACCTGCTGGTCAATAACGGTAATGCGCTTATTGATGACATTGCACTGAGTTTGCAGGACAGTCGCAGTGACTGGACCAGCGTTATTTATCTGGACACGGATGGCGATGGCTCATACAGCCCGCTGGATCAACCTTACAGTGCGGCATTGACGTTGCAGCCCGGAGAGTCCCTGGACCTGTTTGTCAAGGTTTTCGCACCGGCTAATGCCACAACGTTACAGCGCAATACATCCACGTTAACGGCATCGTGGAATGCACAGGCAGATTCGGTGTTGGTACAGGATCAGTCGACGGTGAACAACTCCCGGGTGATTATTCGCAAGGAGCAGGCAGTGGACACTGGATGTGACGGTGCGCCGGATAACCCGAACGATTTTGCCCAGGCAGAACTCGAAGTGGCACCGGGTAATAATTGCGTTGTGTACAGACTCACTGCCCTTAATCTCGGCCTAGAGCCTTCCTTCAACGTAAAAATTCACGATTACACCCCTGCCTACACACGCTACGAAGCTGCGGCTGTCTGCTCAAGAACACCATGCTGGCTGATAGAACCGGCGCAGGGCGATGTTGGAGCGATCAGCGCCGAGACCGACCAGCTACTGCCGGGAGATTCTTTCCATCTGCAGTTTGTTGTGCGTATAGATTAGCGAGCTGAGGGCGGTAAATGACACATTTTCGATTATTGGCGTATTGTGTGCTCGCCAAACGGCTTTAGCTGAAAAAATATTTGAGTGAACAGGATGTCGACAGCAGTGCAACGCGTATTCGCTTTCGTTTTGGTGTTGGTCTTTGGCCTGGGGCTATGCCTGCCCGTACACGCATTGGATGGCGCCTGGTATGTGGGCGCTGGTGCCGGCATCTCACGCCTGAGTCCAGATACGGATGGATCAGAGTTCACACTTGATGATGATGCCTCCACGGCGGCAGGTGTGTATCTGGGGCTGGATATCAACGATTGGTTGGCAGCCGAGGCTGCCTTTACCGATCTCGGCGAAGCGACACTGTCTGGTGAAGAAACCATCGGTTACTCCGCGTTGTCCATAGGGGGCATTGCCTATGTGTACGGCGAACGTGACATTCGTGCACGCCAGCAGAGCTTGTCCGGGTACGTAAGGTTTGGCCTTAACAGCATTCAAAACGATGCCAGTATCGACTTGAACAAAGCCGACAACACCGCGTTGTGGCTCGGGGCCGGACTGCAGCTGCCTATGGGGCAACAGTGGGGGCTTCGGGGTGAACTGACCAGCTACGACGGTGATGCTCAGGCCCTGATGGCTTCCATCTACTGGCGCTCTGAGCGTGATGATCGTTCATTATCAACTCGCAAGAGCCCAACCGTACGTGCTCCGGCTACTAATCCACCGGTTGCTGCACCAGCACCAGCACCTACTCCTAAGGGCGCGGCCGATTGCCTGGTACCAGCGCCCGGCGAACCACAGGATGGTCAGGGTTGTGCAGCGCTGAGTGGCGTTCTGCAAGGCGTTGATTTTGTGGCGGGCTCAGCCGAACTGACGCCGGTGGCACAGGCATTACTCACACGGCTAGCGGCGTCGTTGAATCAATACCCGGCGTTGGTTGCCGAACTACAGGTTCACACACAGGTATACCCGGAACCGGGTCGCGCCATGCAACTCTCTCGCGCACGCGTCTTGACGGTGGCCCGTTACCTGGCCAGTCAATCCGTTGATGTCAAACGGTTACGTGCTCGGGCTTTTGGCTCTGAGCAGCCCAGAGCCGACAATGACACCGCGGGCGGGCGACGACTGAATAATCGCGTGGAGCTGCGTATATTGCCGTAGTGTCTTGTGTGCGGTGGTCACCTTTCAGAACGGAGCCGGTAGCGTTACTCGGCTTGCTCAATACGAGTGCTGTTCGACAAAACTGAAACGCACGTCAGGCTCCAGGTCGGCAAATGGCATGGCGGGGTGTGGAATTTGCTTTTTCTCACGCAGGCAACAACGTGTTGTGCGAGAAGAATTCTACGATGAACATTCCCAAGGCGCTCTGCCGATCATCTGCACTTCAGTCTGCAACGTTTCCCGGCATTCGGCCAGTGGTTGCAGCCATGATCCTGGTCATTATCAGTGGTTGCTCTTCATTGATGGGCCCGGATCGCATCGAGATACCGGAAAATACACCTGACTTTCGTTCTCGCCTGTACACCGGAGCGTCGTTCGGTACTTCACGATTGTCCCCGGACACTCGCGGCACGGTTTTCAACGTGGACTCCGAGAGCGATGCAGGCACACAACTCCGCCTGGGCTACGACGTGCATAACATGCTGGCGGTGGAGCTGGATACGTCAGTGCTGGGTGCATCAGAGTTGCGTGAGGCCAATACCGATGTCAAGTATTCAGCAGCGGCGATCAGTGCTCTGGTTTATGGGCTAAGTGGTGTGCAGATGCGTTCACGTCGCGAAGGCTTGAGTGCTTACGCACGTCTGGGTTACGGATCGTTAAAAAAATCCTCGGCAGTCGTTGACCTCGAAGAGAGTGGCACTGTGCCCATTCTGGGACTGGGTGCAGAGTATGGTTTTTCTAACGGTCTGGGCGTAAGAGCCGAGATCACGCGCTTTGACAGTGATGCATCCTACGTTGGATTTGGTGCTATTTACCGGTTCGGATTGTCGCCCTCAGGGATTGGCAAAATGATTGCCGAGGCAGCAGAACCTGCGTTAGGTGCCGCACACACCACCGTTGCCAGTGATGGCAGAACCATTACCGGTTCAGCCAGTTCACGGTACAACCCATTATTATCACAACCGCAATCAGGTTCCCGTGGTGGTAACAGCAACGATCAATACTATACGCCTGACCCCAGACAGGGTGGGCGGGTATCAACCGTTGCTGATCGCTGGCGTCCTGCCATGCGAGCGGGTGATC